>JAEEHZ010000077.1 GCA_016281115.1 Clostridiaceae bacterium
ATTGAACCGCCGTATGCCGAACGGCACGTACGGTGGTGTGAGAGAGGCTACAAGTTAGCCTCTACTCGATTGTTGAAATATATTATGGCAAGTAAAAACGCTTCCCCTTATTATATAGGGAAAGCGCTTATCGGATTATTAATATGTATAATTATTCTTCAACTTTCTTTGAAGGATACTCGCCGGAAGCTTTTAATTCTTCAAGGCAGGAGCTGCAATAGATAGGACGGTCGTCACGCGGTTTGAACGGAACGGTTGCTTCTCCGCCGCATTTTGCGCAAACACCGGTAAATGTCTCGCGGGCAGCTCTTATAGCTTTTTTGCGTGCGTCGCGGCATTCTTTGCATCTTTGAGGCTCGTTAGTGAGACCCTTTTCGGCGTAGAACTCTTGTTCACCTGCAGAAAAAATAAATTCTTTTCCGCATTCCTTGCAGATTAATGTTTTGTCTTCATACATGATCGTTTGTACCTCGCTTTGGTAAAATTATATTCTAAGCACCGCCCGGCGATGCATAAAATCATATGTAAATATCCTTAAGCTTTTTTCTTATACGCTGCATTGCATTATTGACCGATTTAACGCTTATCTCAAGATCTTCGGAAATATCGGTATAACTTTTGTTATTAATATAGCGTACAAGAACATTATATTCAAGCTCTGAAAGCCGTGATCTTATAAGCTTATAAGTGTCGTTGAACATTTCTTCGTCTATAAGCTTTTGTTCGGGGTTTTCAAGTGAAGACGAAGTTTCACTTAAATATTCATCATAAGACACATAAGACTTAAGCGGGATATTTTTATCGGAATTTGCAGTCCTGTAAAGAGACAACATCCTGTTGAGTATGCAGGCGTCACAAAAGGTCTTAAAGCTTGTATTGCGGCTGCTGTTATATGTTTTAGTGCATATATACAGGCTCAAAAGACCCTCTTGCACAAAATCGTTAAATTCAAATCCCGCAACGTTAAACGAACCTGCTTTTGCCTTAATAGCAGGTAAAAAGCGCTCGGAAAGCTCAGAAAACGCAGCCATGTTGCCGTAGTCTACCAGCAAAGAAAGTTCTTCGTCTGTACAGTCCGAAAGCGGTTTGCTGTTGTAACAGTGATTCACTCAAACGCCTCTTTCTAAAACTTTATCGTTATATTACAATAAATAAATTCGCAAGTCAACATTTTTTTAGAAAATTTTTTAAAAAATTATGTAATTTTTTGAAAAATCTTGCAAAATTTTAAAATCTTTTATGTTTACTGTATCAAAAAAGTTAATTTTATTAAAAACACAGATTGCATTTTTGTTAAAAAACTACCCGCGATAAATTAACTTCGCGGGCAATTCTTTTTACACTATTTTTTCAAATACCATTGTTGCTTGGATGCGGTCGCCGCCCAGAAGACCTTTGCTTCCGCCGTTAGATGTTGTAATAGTGTGTAAGCGGTAGCCTTTGCTTGCCTGGTCGTTTATGACCGACTCCAGCTCGGTCAGGTTTCCCGAGCCTGTTCCCAGAAATTTCTCTTTAAGAGTTACCTGCAAAACGACATAATGCAGGTTTTTTCCGGAGGCTGTTGAATAAGTAGAATAATCGCTGTAATCCATTTGTGTACCTCCCTTCTTGATTATTTATAATATGCATTACTGCTTCATTATTTTTTCTATGGCTGCCATTTTAGCGGAAACGCAGAATACCTCCATTGCAATTTTCAGCTCTTGCATAGGCGGATATGAGGGGGCTATTCTTATGTTGCTGTCGTTGGGGTCTATGTGATACGGATAAGTAGCTCCCGCACCCGTGAGCTTTACGCCTGCTTTCTTACAAAGCTCTATTGTTCTTTTTGCGCATCCGGGCAATACATCTACGCTCACAAAATACCCTCCGAGCGGTTTTATCCACTCTGCAACCGATGTTCCTTTGAGATTTTTTGTAAGCGAATTAATAACTGCCTCAAATCTCGGCTTTAAAACCTTAGCGTGAAGCTTTGCGTGATCGACGATACCCCCAAAATCTTTGAAATATCGTGCGTGACGCAGCATATTTATTTTGTCGTAGCCGATGGTCTTGTATTTGTATTTATCCTTTATTACCTTCATATTGTTATCGCTTGCCGCCATAGCCGCAACACCTGCGCCCGGGAAAGTGATTTTAGAAGTTGAACAAAACATTATGGGCAGATCTTCATTGCCGTTCTTTACACATTCGTCATAAAGGCTGAGTAAATTTTGAGGTTGTTCGCAAAAATCGTGAACACAGTAGGCGTTGTCCCACATAATGCGAAAATCCTTTGCCTTTGGTTTTAGTGAGGCAAATCTTTTTACTACTCTGCCGCTGTAAACGATGCCCTGGGGATTGCTGTATTTCGGTACGCACCATATTCCTTTTACGGTATCGTCTGAAGATACAAGCTTTTCTATCATATCCATATCGGGACCGTCTTCAAACATGGGAATATTGACCATTTCAAAGCCGAAATATTCGGTTATAGCAAAATGACGGTCATATCCCGGAACAGGACATAAAAACTTGATTTTATCCTGTAAAAGCCAAGGCTTGCAGCCGCTTATACCCTTTGTCATAAAACAGGATATCGTATCAAACATCATATTAAGGCTTGAGTTTCCGCCCACCATAATGTTTTCTTCGGGTGCTTGAAGCATTTCGGAAAAAATTTTTTTCATTTCGGGCAAGCCTTCAAGCAAACCGTAGTTTCTGCAGTCGAACCCATCCTCAGAGAGAAAGTTTGAATCGCTTTTCAGCACATCAAATATTTCGTTTGATATATCGAGCTGTTCCTTGCAGGGCTTTCCTCTCGACATATCAAGACTCAAATTTTTTGAGCAAAATACGTCATATTCGTCTTTAAGCTTTTTATATTCCGATTCCAAGTCTTTTTCAGAGGCGGATCTGTAATCTAACAACACTTACCACTCCAATAATTAAAATAGCATATTTACTAATTATACGCCTGAGAAATCATTTTATCACAGCTTAGGTAATTTTTCAAACGAAATTTCCAATTCTTTATCTGTTGGAATATAATCTGTCATTGTTTTTGTGTTGTATGCGTTATAAGCTGTCATATCAAAAAATCCGCTTCCTGTAAGTCCGAATAAAATCGTTTTTGCTTCGCCTGTTTCCTTGCAGCGTAAGGCTTCATCTATCGCGGCTCTTATTGCGTGCGAAGATTCGGGCGCAGGAAGTATCGTTTCTACACGGGAGAACAACGTGGCGGCTTCAAACACTCTTGTTTGCTCAACCGATACAGCCTTGATATATCCGTCGTGATAAAGCTTTGATATTATCGGCGACATACCGTGATATCTCAGTCCGCCTGCATGGTTAGGCGAAGGTATGAAATCACACCCTAAAGTATACATTTTTGCCATGGGAGTTATCTTTCCTGTGTCGCAGAAGTCGTAAGCGTATTTTCCTCTTGTCAGCGAAGGACAAGATGCAGGCTCAACGGCTATAAATTCCGTGTTTGATCTTCCTTCAAGCCTATCCTTCATAAACGGTGCGATAAGTCCGCCCAAATTTGAACCGCCGCCTGCACAGCCGATAATAACGTCCGGGTATTCGTCAAGCATTTCCATTGCTTTTTTAGCCTCTAAGCCGATTATGGACTGGTGTAAAAGCACTTGATTAAGTACAGAGCCTAAAACATATCTGCAATTTGGGGTTGTGGCGGCTTTTTCCACAGCTTCGCTTATCGCACAGCCGAGACTTCCAGTTGTGTCGGGCATTTCCGCCAAGATCCTGCGTCCTGCTTCCGTTGTGTTGCTTGGGCTTGCTACAACATCAGCGCCAAATGTCTGCATGGCAATTTTTCTGTACGGTTTTTGCTCGGCGCTTCCTTTTACCATATAGACCGTAAGCGGTATCTTAAAGTAGGCACACGCTTCGGAAAGCGCAGTACCCCACTGTCCTGCGCCTGTTTCGGTTGTCAGTGAAGTAATACCCTGCTGTTTTGCGTAATACGCCTGTGCAACGGCAGAATTTAGCTTATGACTGCCCGAGGTATTGTTTCCCTCATATTTATAGTATATTTTGGCAGGTGTTCCCAAGACTTTTTCCAAGTTATAAGCCCGCATAAGCGGAGAAGGACGGTATACTTTATAGATCTCAAGTACCTCTTCGGGTATGTCAAAATAACGTGTGGTGTTGTCAAGCTCCTGTCGCGCGAGCTCTTTGCAGAAAACAGGGTAGAGGTCTTCTTCTTTTGCAGGCTCAAGCGTTGCGGGGTTTAAAAGAGGTTCGGGCAATGATTTCATATCTGCGCGCAGGTTATACCACTTAGTAGGCATCTGCTCTTCCGATAGTACAAATCTATAAGGTATTTTTTTCATAACATTTTCCTCCAAATATAAAAAAATCGCTCTTATCCCATAATAACATGGGACAAAAGCGTAAGCTTCTGCGGTGCCACCCAAATTGACGCCTGACTTATTCAGGCGTCCGCTTTTCGTTTAAAAAACGGCTTTTTGTTAATACGGAAAAAAGCTTCTCCGTCAGGCATTACTAAGGCGAAAATACAGACCCGTTCCTCCTGCACTCATAAGGCCATTCGCCGACAGCATCACGCCGCAATCTCAGCTCCTGCGACTCTCTTTGCTTCTGCAGATCCGGTTACTACCCCTTAATCAACGATTTAGGTGATTATACTACCGATTATACGCATTTGTCAATTATATTTTTTATTATTTTCATATTTTAAAATTAAATTCATAATTTAATATGGAATGTCGAATAATATATTTGGTTATTTTCCAAAAAATCGACTGTTTCTTTAAAAATTTTTTAATATGAACAAATAGAATTTTGTCAAAAAGCTTGATTTTTGCTGTTATTATATCAAATAATCATTACTCGAGAGGTATTGATATGAAACGTACACGCGGACGGTCTTATTCGGTATTTACATCATCCTATTATACAGTCTGTCTAAAAAAGCCTCGGTCATATCTGCCCAGGGATAGGCACTCATATATTCTCCACGGTAACTGTTAACAGCGTAAGTATCACCGTTTAAAAAGCGATACAAGTCACAATCTATTTTTTCGGGATAAACACGCATAGTGGCTTGCTTTATTTCAAAGATGTCTTCTGCGCCGACATTTTTTAAAGCAGATCGCAGTGACCGTATGATTACATCAAACTGTTTTTGCATGGAGCGGTCATATGCAGCGTCCTCATATAGCACAGAAAATGCTGCCGCTCTTGTAACGCTTCCGCCCTGCCTGTCTATAAGATATGCCAAAAGCTCTTTTGATTTGGAACGGGGGAAGGAAACGACCTGTCCATCCGCAAAAAGATCAAATTCCCCGAAAGTGCGCGCCGAAATGTGTACGCTTTTATCCGGCAAAGTTATTTGAGGACCGCGCAAGCTTATGGCGTAGTTGATTTCCTCAGTGAGGCGCTGCTTGTTTACGGGCTTTAAGAGATATCCCGATGCATGGAGTTTAAAGGCATCCAGCGCATATTCTGAATACCCCGTTAAGAAAATTATTGCCGTAAAAGGATGTTTATTTTTTATACTTGCGGCAAGCGTAATTCCGCTCATATCGGGCATATTAATATCGAGAATCGCAATATCGCAATTATGATCCTCAAGCCACAAAAGTGCGTCTGTTGCGCTTGAAAACCCGTTAACTTCCGGCTTTTGCGGTAACTCCCGACAAAGGTCTGTTGTCATTTTCAGAATGAGCGGCTCGTCATCAACACAGATAATTTTCATAGCTTTACCTTGCACTCCTTCTTACATTATTGTTTAACGCGCAAACTAATGTCTAATAAATGTCCGGCAAATCCTGCGAAAACAAACGATTATTTCTTCTTCCTGTCGTTTTTAACAGGAATGAGAATTGTAACTGTAGTTCCTTCGCCAATAATGCTGTCAATAGTTAAAGTACCGCCGCACATTTTCTCGATTCTTTCACGCACGTTGGATATTCCTATATGTTTTTCGTCCGGACTGTGTTTCTGATTTACATCAAATCCTTTGCCATTATCATGTATGACGATTTCGTGATAACCTTCAATTTTTCTTGTATAAACTGTAACAAGTCCTTTCTCGCGGATACGCACTCCGTGGCGTATTGCGTTTTCAATAAGCGGCTGCACTGTCAGCGCAGGAACTAAAAAATCAGTGTCACGCGTATCATATTTTACGCTGACAGTCGGAAATCGTATCATCTCAATTTCGCAATAAACCTGCGTGTGCTCCAGCTCATTTTTAAAAGGGATGAGCTGAGGCTTATCGAGTGTGTCGATATTTTGCCGCAGATATGTTCCGAATTTCTCGGTAACGTTGAACGCTTGTTCCGGATCGATACGGCAAAGCGCTTGAATCGAGGAAAGAGTGTTATACAAAAAATGCGGCTGTATTTGAGACATCATGATACGTATTCGCTGTTCGGCCATAAGTGCCTTTTCATGCTTATATACAAACTGAAGATGAAGCCAAATATAGTAAAAAGGACAACTGATTATCATAGCAACCGACAAAAACGTTACACTGCTATCTTTTTTAACAATAAAGGTGTCAAGCAGAACCGCAAAGATTATCATTGCCGTATTAAAAACCGGGATGATTACCTGAAATCTTCGTTTAACGGTTTTTGCGCTCAGCGTCAAATATATCATATATGCAATCATGATCGCACTGCATATATGACTGCTGTATCCGAGTGGTCCACGGTAAAAATGATTGTCGCTGCCAATGTAAAAGCAAATATCACTAAACAGAGACGTCATACTTATAACAGTGTTAATACCTATCAATATCCAAAATGGCGTGTAATTTTTTTCATAGTCAAGAATATAGCAAAAAATCAGTATGATAAGAGGTCTTACAGAGTAGCCGTAAATGGAACAAAGCGTTCTTACAAAAGGTATCTTTACATTATAGTCTAACGAATTCTGAAAAACTAAACTAATGATTAAGAACACATTTACTAAAATGAATATCCTGCTGTTTCTTTTTATGTACGGGTCAATCAAAGTTACCAGAATTATACCAAACAACTGCAGAATAAGCGGTACAATAATATGTAGATCCTCAAGTGTTATCAAGCTTTGCATAATTTATTCTCCTTCTGACCTTTCTCACCTTTCAAAGTTAGTATAACACAAATAATCGACAGACTCAAGGTGATTTATGTAAACATACTGTCCCAATTTATTAACTTTGTGCAAAACTTTATAAAAACTCTGTGCAAAACTTGATAAAAACAAAAATATTGTTAGTATTTGTTGGACATTTGTTGGACACGTGTTGTTATTATACCATAGAAAGATAAGAATTGGTCTATCAGTGGAAAAAAGAATAATGTTAAGGTATATTGTGGCTATAACTAAGCAAACGGGCAGTATTTTGAAAAACAGCTAATGATATGATGTCCATAATATATGACTTGTCAGTAGTCTGCGTTTGCTTGCAACAATTCTTGTGAAATGCTATCTAAATCATAATTTCGAAAGTATTGTTCGTGAGGGAGGTGGATCAGTGACAAACAAAGAACTTAAAAAGCTTACAAGAACCGAGCTTTTAGAGCTTCTTTTGGCTCAGACCGAACGTGCGGACAGCTTGGAAAAAGAGATAGAAGAATTAAGAAAAAAACTTTCCGAAAAAGATATTGCAATACAAAATTCAGGTTCAATTGCCGAGGCAGCGCTTAAGATCAACGATATTTTTAACGCCGCACAAGCTGCAGCCGATCAGTATCTCATAAATATCAAAGGCAACGCGGATATGCCCTCTGAACAAAGAACAGTTGAACGCAAAAATGAGGATCCTGTGTCTGACCTAAGCCATACAGTAAGCAGACCTCAACAATTAAGCGTGCCGCAGATCCACACTTCGCGAGAAACGGTTTCTGTTCACCGGTCAGAAACAAAAGATGGAAGAATATTAGTTTATCGCAAGCCGGTACAGGAAGAAGATATAGATGATTTTGAATAAGTAAAGGCTTGTGCCGTTGCCGAATTACACATTTGCCGCATCTCAAAAAGAGGGAAAACCCATAATGAAAAAATATACTCCAGAATTTCCCGAAGCTGCTCAAATAGAGCAAGAGCTTCAGAGAGAAAAATATCGTAAAAGATACAGAAGAATTTTGCGAAGCACGGTGTATGCTTTGGTTGTTACGGCGGCATTTGCCGTTTTGGTCGCAACGCTGTGGATGCCCGTTTTGCAGATATACGGTACGTCTATGACTCCTACACTTACAGATGGGGACATTGTTGTGTCGCTCAAGGGTTCTTCTTTTGACGCCGGAGATGTTGTGGGCTTTTACTACGGGAACAAGCTCCTTGTAAAACGGTGTATAGCCGGGCCCGGTGATTGGGTCGATATTACAAGCGACGGCGATGTTTTTGTTAACGGAAATCTTCTTAAAGAGCCGTATTTAACAGAAAAGGCTTTTGGCGAGTGCGATATGGAGCTGCCGTATCAGGTGCCTGAGAACAAATGGTTTTTAATGGGCGACCACCGTTCCACCTCAATAGACAGCCGCAGCTCCACCGTAGGCTGTGTGGAAACAGAACAAATAGTGGGAAAAATCGTTTTCAGAGTGTGGCCCTTTAAAAGCTTCGGAAATGTAAAATAATAAATTAAATTAATAAATTTGACAGAAAGGAGGGTAAGCATATGACGCAGAGAGAATTATTGATGGAAACAGTAAAACTTAACAATAAGCATAAAAGAAAGAAACGCTGGTACAGAATTGTCAGCGTGTTGTCTGCAATTGTTGTATTCTGCACCACATATGCGCTTATCCTTCCTGCCATAACAATGACAAACGATACATATTGCGGTTTAGAGCATGAGCACACTTTGCAGTGTTATTCAAATCCCGAAGCGGATGTGGAAACTCCCGTTCAGTGGGAGAAAACCATGCAAAATGCCGAGCTTTTGAGCCTTAAAGGAAAGGACACCGCATCAATAGCGAAAACACAGCTCGGTTACACGGAAAGCTATAAGAACTACATGGTC
>JAEEHZ010000078.1 GCA_016281115.1 Clostridiaceae bacterium
TAGACCCCAAGCGTACCGTTACAAGTACAATGAGAACAGTTTCGGGAAAGCTGTTACCCGTAAAGACCGACAAGCCAATTCAAAAAAAGCTTATTTTTGAATGTATGAAGGCAATAAACAAGTCAAAGGCAGATGACGGCACAAAAATAGGGGATGTAATCATTCCCGGCGTACTCGGAACAGACGTTAACATTGTGGCAACGGGTCCGGTAAGATAAATTAAACAGATTCATAAGTGAAAACACCGAAGATATGTACTGTTTTGTTGACAGCGTGTGTCTTCGGTTTTTGTATTTCAGCTTGCAAATATGAAAATAAGCTGAAAAATACACAAAACTATTGATTTTTTTGAAAAAATTAGATATTATATGTACAAAGAGAGTATGCGTTTTATTGTTGTGCTAAGAAAAGAGGTCTTGCTATGAAAATAAAAAGATATATTTCGGTGATTGTTTGTGTGCTGATGTTGGTATCAGCAGCAATTCCGTCGGCTTTCGCCGTAGATGCGTCTTCTATTGAAGCACTGCAGCAGGCAGACGGGCGCTGGAGCGATTTCGTGTACGGCGCAGGAAGAAATATAAGTAATTACGGCAAATCTTCTTGCGGATTGTTTTCGTCCATTAACGCCGTAAGGTTTTTGACGGAAAGAGAATTTTCAATTAATGAGATAAAAGCATGGGGAGACTATGCGGGACCGCTTTATTATGTGTTGGGACACGGATCCGAGCATACGATAGTAAAAGGACTTGCAGATAAGTTCGGCAGCACATATTATTACAGATGTACCGAGTGTTATCAGTTCGGTAACTATATAGCCCTCAAAGGCGATAATTATCCCAAAACCGAGTCGGGCATGACTACCATATGGAATAAGCTTACCTCAGAGTTGGAAAAGGGCAGAGTTTGCGTTACGCTTGTGCAAGACCATTTTATAGCAATTGTAGATTACAACAAAAACACAGACAAGGTTTTTATACTTGATTCTGCAGCTGATGAAGATATAAGAAAAACCCATGTAAGCGGTGACTGGAAATCTAAAAACGAGTTGTATTACGGTTCAAAAGAAGGCAGCGAAATGCTGAAGCTGCGCTGTTGCTTTAATTTCCTGGAGGCTGCAACAGGTAACTACAAAATAAACACATCGTCCGATCCGCTCAATATGCGCGCGTCTAATTCTGCTTCATCAAGGACCGTGGGCTCTGTTCCAAAGGGAGAAGTTGTTGCCGTTACCCAAATTTCAAACGGTTTTGGAAAAATAGTATATAAAAATACCACCGGATGGATCTCTATGAGATACGCAAAATTTGTTTCCCGTGATCCGGTGTCCGAGATCAATTCTCCTTCAAATTCAAAGGGTAACTATAAAGTAGCAACTTCAGGCAGCGGACTTAATTTAAGAGCTTCTGCATCTACCTCGGGAAATATACTGACGACCGTACCAAACGGCACCCCCGTTACCGTATATGAAGTTTCAAACGGTTTTGGCAAGGTGTCATATAAAAACACGGTAGGTTGGCTTTCAATGTCTTATCTCGCTCCCGTAACCGTAATAAATTCAGAAACTACTTCTGCGGGTATGTATAAGGTAACAACAGCGGGCGGCAGCTTAAAGCTGAGAGCCTCGGCTTCCACCACAGCAAATGTTTTGACGCTTGTGCCAAACGGAACTGATGTTGTTGTCACACAAATATCCAACGGCTTCGGTAAAGCAACATATAACGGAAACACAGGTTGGCTTTCAATGAATTATCTTACCTACAACTTTGTGGCAACACAGCTTGGAAGATATAAGGTAAGAACAAATTCGGGAAGGCTGAAAATGCACGAAAGTGACAGCGCCGATTCTAAAACAATATCGCTTGTGCCAAACGGAGCGGACTTGAATGTTATATCAACGTCAAACGGGTTCGGCAAAGTTACATATAACGGCAACACAGGTTGGGTATCACTAAATTATTTATCAAAAAGCATTGTTCCCTGATCATTAAACAAAAACAAAACAGAACGTAAAACGGGCTGTCGCAAAATAATGCGGCAGCCCGTTGTTATATAGTGTGATTTTCAATATTTACTTGGTGAGAGCGGCTTCTTTTTCTTTGCTTTGAACGGAAAGAAGTTTGTAGCTGTTGTCAAGCGTTGCAGCACTCTGTTTTAGCTTGACTATTTCATCGTCTGTAAGGTCAAGTCGTAAGATCTTTTTAACGCCGCCGCGGTTTACAAATCCGGGAATACCCATAAATGTGTCGTTTATGCCGTACTCGCCTCTGAACTTTGTGCTTACTGTTAAGACGCTGTTTTCATCGTTGAAAATTGCCTTTGTGATCCTTACAAGCGCCATACCTATTCCGTAATATGTCGCACCCTTTGCGTCTATTATGGAATAAGCCGCGTTGCTAACATCATCGGCTATTTTTTCTATTTCATAAATTTTGTAGTCCTTGGTGTTTTCATTGAGTATGTCATAAACACGTTTTGTCGCGACCATTGCCTGTGACCACGGTACAAATTCGCTGTCGCCGTGTTCACCTATTACATAAGCGTGAACGTTGCGCGGGTCTACATCAAAGTAAGTCCCGAGCAAATATCTTAATCTTGCGGTATCGAGCGTGGTGCCGCTGCCGATGACTCTGTGAGCGGGAAATCCCGATATGTCGCATACAACTCTTGTCATAATATCCACAGGATTTGTCGCCACAATGAATATTCCGTTAAATCCCGATTTTACGGTCGAGGTCACTACCTGTCTGAACACCTCAGTGTTTCTTTGCAGAAGATTGATGCGTGATTCTCCCGGCTTTTGTGCGACACCGGCACAGATAACAACTATATCGGCGTCTTTACAGTCGGTATAATCACCTGCGCTTACTTTTATTCCCGACGGTGAGAAAGCGGCTCCGTGGTTTAAGTCCTGCGCTTCACCCTCGGCACGCTTACGGTTTAGATCAATAAGCACAAGCTCGTTGCATACTCCTTGATTCAACAGTGCATATGCATAGCTCATGCCTACCATGCCCGCGCCAATGATAACTACTTTTCGTTTGTCGTAAATCATAAAAAACCTCCGTAACATTATTAAATTTACCCTATGAGCAGAATGTGTGATTTCCTATAATGGTTATAACAGGCCTTGAGAGCATATATTTATTTCTTGTGTTTTTGGGATTGTAATAATATATTGCGCCGCCCGATGGGTCATAGCCGTTTATAGCGTCTATTGCTGCCTTTTTTGAGGATGATGCAACGGGGCTGTTTATCTCCCCGTTAGCCACACACTCAAAGGCGCCCGACTGATAAATAACTCCCGATATTGTGTTCGGAAAAGAGGGATGTTCCACCCGGTTAAGTATTACGGCGCCGACAGCAACCTGCCCCTCATAAGATTCTCCCCTTGATTCGGCTGATATTATCCTTGCCAAAAGGGCTATTTCCGACTCTGTGTATCTGCTGCCTGAATTTTGCCTGCTTATTCCCAATGCCTTCAGAGTTTTGTCGCCTACGATACCGTCGGCTGAAAGATTATTGTCTTTTTGGAAAAGAATAACGGCTTTTTTTGTTCTGCTGCCGTATATCCCGTCCACTTTGCTTGTATAATAGCCAAGTTCTTTCAGCTTTGTCTGGACCTGAGCCACTTCGTTGCCGATAGAGCCCTCTTTTGACAAAGCGTGAGAATCGTCTGTCATTATTATATACGCAACACAAAACGTAAGGGTAAACGCAACGGACAATATAAGAGCCGTAGCTTTTTTGCTTAACATATAAAAACTCCCAATCAAATAAAAGTAAATATATCTTTTGTCGATTGGGCGTGATTATTCATTATATCAGATTAGAATTATATAAAATATCGGCTGCCCGCTCTATTATATCCGGGCAAGGGCGTTTTTTGTAATATTCCGGAGTCCGTTCATCGGGATCGCCTCCAACGGATGAAGTTACATTTAATAAAAGATTTCTGCATATTATTGAACCGTTTGATTTTTCAAATTCTTTGCTTAGGTTTTGAACATAAGAGTATACAAGTTTTCGGCTTTCAAGGTTATTGTTTGGGTCGCCGTATTTCAGGCTAAGCACAAGCACAATACCGCTGAAAGCGCCGCAGACCTCTCTCAGTCTGCTCATACCGCCGCCGAATCCGATAGAAGCCTTTGCCAAAAAATCTTTATCTATTCCAAGCTCGTCTGCAAACGCCATTGCAACCGCCTGCGAACAATTGTAGCCCTGCAAAAAATAAGAACGCGCAAGCTTTCCTTTTTCGCTCATATTACATTTTCTCCGATTATTTTTTATTGAATTTTTTGTTTTTATGCGTGTAAAAATATCCGAATATAACATCAGCCACAAGCAATA
>JAEEHZ010000007.1 GCA_016281115.1 Clostridiaceae bacterium
AAAAAGCAACACCGCCGACCACAACGGCAGGCGGTGTTATATTTTAAATATTATCAGCTGATCTTTGCGGGGTTAATACGCACGCCGGGGCCCATTGTGGGGGCAACGGCACAGCTTTTGATGTACTGACCCTTTGCTGCTGCAGGCTTTGCCTTTATTATAGCGCCGAGAAGTGTATCAAAATTCTCTTTGAGCTTCTCTTTGCCGAAGCTTGCCTTACCTATGGGGCAGTGAATTATATTTGTTTTGTCAAGACGGTACTCTATTTTACCTGCTTTTGCGTCGTTTATAGCTCTTGCAATGTCAGGTGTAACTGTACCCGCTTTTGGGTTAGGCATAAGACCGCGGGGACCGAGGATTTTACCGAGACGTCCAACAAGACCCATCATGTCGGGTGTTGTAACAAGAACGTCAAAGTCTGTCCAACCTTCGGACATTATCTTTTGCGTCATATCCTCTGCGCCTACGAAATCCGCGCCTGCTTCCTGAGCGAGCTTTTCGTTGTCGCCCTTGCAGATCGCAAGAACTCTTACGGTTTTGCCTGTTCCGTTAGGAAGAACTATTGCTCCTCTAACCTGTTGGTCTGCGTGACGTCCGTCTACGCCGAGCTTTACGTGAACTTCTACCGTTTCATCAAACTTTGCCTTGGCTGATTTTACACACAAGTCAAGAGCTTCGTCTATATCATATACTTTTGCTTTGTCGATAGCTTTTACGCTGTCAACGTATTTTTTACCGTGTTTCATTATTATCCTCCCTGTTGAGTGGAATTATCAGTCAACGACCTCAACACCCATACTGCGTGCTGTTCCCGCAATCATGCTCTCCGCAGTTTCTATAGTTGCCGCGTTTAAATCGGGCATCTTCTGCTGAGCAATCTTTCTGACCTGTTCACGGGTTATTTTGGCTACCTTTGTCTTGTTAGGTACGCCCGAGCCACTCTCTATGCCGCAAGCCTTTTTGATAAGAACGGCGGCGGGGGGAGTTTTTGTGATGAATGTAAATGAACGATCCGCATAAACGGTGATAACAACAGGTATTATAAGACCTGCGTCGTTCTTTGTACGTTCATTAAATTCTTTAGTAAATGCCATAATGTTTACGCCGTGTTGACCTAATGCAGGACCAACAGGCGGTGCCGGTGTTGCTTTGCCGGCAGGTATCTGCAGCTTAATAAAGCCTGTTACCTTCTGAGCCATTTTCTCTTGCACCTCCAAAATTCGTGGTTAAAGCGGAACACATTAAAAAAATTTATGCTCCTCCCACAGGGGATTTATAAAAATCCCTCACAGCAACGACCGCATAAGCGGCCAATCATTCGTAAAGCTCAACCTGTGTAAGCTCAAGCTCTACCGGAGTTTCACGTCCGAACATAGATACAATGACCTTGACCAAATTCTTTTCGACATTCAGTGTTTCCACAGTGCCGATGAAATTATCAAGCGGTCCGTCTATTATACGAACACTGTCTCCCACTGCGTAGTTGACCTCAACTACTCTGGTCTCTACGCCCATCTTGCGCACTTCCTCTTCTGAAAGGGGAACCGGCTTAGATGCTGGTCCGACAAATCCCGTGCATCCGCGTATATTTCTTACAACGTGCCAGGTATCGTCGGTATACACCATTTTAACAAAAACATATCCCGGAAAAATCTTGCGTTCAACCTCTTTTTGCTTTCCGTCTACCGTTTCCACAACTATCTCGGTGGGAACCCTTACGTCGGAAATCAAATCTTGGAGTCCGCGATTTTCCACTGTTTTCTCAAGGTTACTTTTAACCTTGTTTTCATAACCCGAATAGGTATGAACAACGTACCATTTCAGCTCTCCGGCCATAATATGCTTGTTCCTCCTTTTATCAGCTTACACTTATATTCATTACAAGCTGTAAAAGGGCATACAAGCCGCGGTCCAAAGCAAAAATGAACAAACCGGCAATTATAACTATTGCAAGAACAACGCCTGTGTTCTTGAATGTTGCCTTTGGGGTGGGCCAAACGATCTTCTTGACTTCTCCCCAGCACGCGCGGAAATATTTTCCGATGGCAGCAAGCTTGCCCGGTTTTTTATCGGCTTTTTCGGCCTTTTTAGCCACAGCAGTCTTTTCTGCTTTATTGTCACCCATAAGATATTTCCCTCCGCTTACTTTGTTTCTTTGTGCAGAGTATGCTTTTTGCAAAATCTGCAATACTTGTCCATTTCGAGCCTATCAGGATCGTTCTTTTTGTTTTTCATAGTGTTGTAGTTGCGTTGTTTGCACTCTGTGCAGGCCAATGTAATTTTCACTCTCATTGTAGCGGCACCTCCCGTTTTATCGGTAATTTTAGCCTCCCTCAAAAGGGCACAAAAAAATAAACCCCTTTTTCGAGGTAAAGATATATTATCATATATTCTTTTCCTCGTCAAGGGATTTTTTTATATTTTTTTATTTTTATTGGGCATTTTTTAAAGTGTCGGATATAAAGCTGCGTTTTTTAGCCTTTTCTTTTTCGGGTTTTACCTTTTTGTCCTTGAATTTCAGCGCGTTTTGCCAAGCTTTTTTCATATCGTCATTTAAATACTCGTTTAATATCTCTCTGTCCTGCTCGGGAACGGAGTTTAATATAACGATGGTTATGCACGAGCGCACGCTTAGATCACCGTAATCGTATTGGTTGCAAAGCACCTCTGCAAGCTTCTTTATTAAAGCTTTATCCTTCGATTTAAGCAAACTGTTCACTCTTTGAACAACGTGTTCTCTGCCGAAAGTAACTGCTCTGAACGGAACAAAATTCATTTCTTCGTATTTTATTTCATCTTTAAGCTCGGGAAAAACCGTTACAAGCCTTTTGTAAAAGAAAATGGGGTCACCGTTACCATCTTCGCCTTTTACACGCTTGCGCTGTTGCTTTAAAACGACCTTTTTATCAGTATCAACAGTGTCTATAAAGTCACGGGCAATGTCGTCCGCGTGTTTAAGGTCATCGGCGGCAGGGTCAAATATCCAGGTTGAAAGCTTCTTCCATTCGTTGTCGGGTTCACCTTCGGACACGGCGCAGCTACTTAAAACCATATGCTTTTTATCTTTTTGATATACTACGCTGTAAGCCACATTTTCGCCTATGTAAAGCGAGCTTAAATTATCTTCACCCGAATTGCTTACGTTTTGTCTTTTATATCCTTTTGGCTCAAGCATTTTATACAGCTTGATGTTTATCGCGTCAAATGCCTTTGTTACCAATAAAATCACATCCTTAAAAATATTTCCGTGCCATTATATCACAGTTTTTCATCTTTGTCATTATATTTTATCAAGTATTTGGCATAGCTCGTTATATAAGCTTTCCGCAGATCTGTATTTGCTCACGCGCTTACAGTTGTCTTTCATTTCGTTGAGCTTATCTTTATCGTTCAAAAGCCCGTCTACGATTTGTCGGCAATTGTTTTTATCTATTTTCACCGCCGCATTATTGCTTATAAGAAATTGAGAGTTATCCTCCTCCTGCCCGGGGAACGCCTTGAATATCGCAAGAGGCAATCCGCTTGCGAGGCTTTCGGAAACGGTAAGTCCGCCCGGTTTTGTAACTATCATATCGGAGATATGCATATATTTATTTACTTCATTTGTGTAATAAATAAGCACCGTTTTTTTGGGGCTTTGAGCTGTTTTGGAACCCAGCTTATATTTAAGCTTCAGCTCATTTATACTCTTTTTGAAATCTGTCATTTCATCGGATGGGTTTTGTCCCAAAAAAATGCTGAAAGCGTTATAAAGCTTTTGGTTTTTGCCTGTTATTACTATTATTTGAAAATCGGTTTCTGATGTGTTAATTTCGGCATACAACTTTAATATATCCGTAACGCCAAAGCTGCCCGCCATAATAAGCAACGTGGGAAGGTTTGGATCAAGTCCTATGCTTTCCAATTCGGCTTTTTTGTCGGTTTCCTCATAAAATTCGTCTTTTATAGGTATTCCGAGAACCATTATTCTCTCTTTTTCCACGCCGAGATTGCAAAGCTCGTCCTGCATCTTCTCGCTTGAAACAACATATTTTGTAATATTCGGGTGCAGATACATCATATGAGGAGCAAAGTCGGTAATGATACTTATAAGCGGAATATCTAAATTATACATCTTTTTGAGCTCCGCCATCATTTCGCCCGCAAATGCGTGTGTAGACACAATAGCGTCGGGTTTGAAATCCTTTAATAAAGGCAGAAGTCTTTTGCTGAACTTTGCTATGATATGCTCGGCTATGCCGTTTAAAGAGTTTTGCTTATTGGTGGAGCGATACAGCGCTCCGAAAAGCGCCGGCGTTTTTGTGACAAGCTGTTTATAACCGCCCGATACGACCACATTAAGCGCATGGCTTACGTATTCTATGCAATCTACGATTTGTGCCTGAGAGCAAGAATCTTTCTTTTCTATAACCGATTTTAATGCGTGAGCGGCGCTCATATGCCCTCCGCCCGTTGAAGCTGATAATATCAATACTTTCATTTAATACACAACCTTAGCCGTTATTATGCTGAACACGACGCCGTTATATAAAGCCGAGCAACAGCAGACAGTAGATCATATTTTTATTTTCATAGGCAAAAAACACGCCTGAGCGTGTTTTTACATAACCTCCGGTGCTTCAATATTGAACATATCAAGCACACCGGCTATAACTGTTTTGGTGCAATGGCACAGCATAAGGCGCGCGGCGGTAAGACCGCTGTCTTCGCCCTTTACTCTGCAAGCATTGTAAAAACGGTGAAAAAGCGTTGCCAAATGAGTAACATACTTTGTAATTATCGTCGGGTCTAAATTTTTTGCAGAGGTAATTATCTCTTCCTCAAACTTCGCCAAACAATCTACAAGTTCCTTTTCTTCGGGCTCGCAAAGCTTCATAAGCTCGTCATCTGTGCAGGGTCTGAGTTCAATTCCGCTGCTTTTGAGCGCTTTTATTATGCTGCAAATTCTCGCATGCGCATACTGAACATAATAAACCGGGTTTTGGGAATCTTCTTTTACCGCGATATCCATATCAAAATCCATTTGAGTGTTTGCCTCGCGCGTGTTGAACAAGAATCTTGCGCTGTCTATCGGAACTTCTTCAAGCAGATCTCCAAGCTGGATGACTTTTCCCGTGCGCTTGCTCATTCTTACAAGCTCACCGTTGCGCATAAGCCTTACAAGCTGCATAAGCACTATATGCAGGCGGCTGCTGTCGCAACCTACGGAGTCCATTGCGCCTTTTAATCTTGCAACGTGTCCGTGGTGGTCTGCGCCCCAAATATCAATGCAGATATCAAATCCGCGTTTTTCAAACTTGTTGCGGTGATAAGCGATATCCGCCGCAAAATATGTGGGATTTCCGTTGTTTCTTACAAGCACGTCATCTTTTAATTCAAGCTTGTCTATATCCGCTTGTGATTTACCCTCTGAAAGCAGTTTCTTTGTGAGGACTTCTTTATTCTTGTACCACACGGCTCCGTCCTGTTCGTAGGTAAGGCCTTTATCCTTCAGGATATCTATTATTTCGCTTACTTCGCCGTTGTTGTGAAGCTCGCTTTCAAAAAACCATTTGTCATAATGTATCTTGTATTTTGCCGTATCCGACTGCATTTTTGCTATGTTAATGGGAAGGGCATACTCTACGAGAGCCTTTTTGCGTTCTTCTTCGGATACATTAATATATTTGTCTTTGTTTATCTCCGCAAAGGCTTTTGCATGATCTGTTATATCTCCGCCCTGATAACCGTCCTCGGGAAATTCAACCGATCTGTCGAATATCTGCAAATATCTTGCGTTGAGAGAATTTGCGAATTTTTCTATTTGGTTTCCTGCGTCGTTTACGTAAAATTCGCGCCAAACGCTGTAACCTGCTTTGTCAAGCACACCCGAAAGGCAGTCGCCCAATGCGCCGCCTCTGGCGTTTCCCATATGCATCGGTCCCGTAGGGTTGGCGGAAATAAACTCTACCATTACCTTTTTTCCGCTGCCGTAGTCGGATGAGCCGTAATTTTTGCCGTCGCGTTCAATTTCCTTTAATACATCCGCATAATATTGCGGCTTCAAGAAAAAATTTAAAAATCCCGGACCTGCGATCTCACATTTCTCAATAAGAGTATTGTCAAAGCTTATGTTTTCTTTGATCGCCTGCGCTATTCTTATCGGCGCTGTTTTAAATGCGCCTGCAGAAGCCATTGCGGCGTTAGACGCAAAATCTCCGTGCGATTTATCGGCAGGGCGCTCAACTATAAACTGCGGTAATTGCGCGTCTGCAAGAAGATTCTTTTCCTGCGCCGCTTTTACGGCGTTATCTATGGCTGTTCTTATCTGCAAAACAGCTTTTTGTGAAGTGTACATTGTTATATACTTCCTTTCTCGGGCAGCTCGCCGCGCTGTGCGGTAAATTTAAAACAGACAAGTATTTCGGCGTCGCTGTCAAGCTCTATTTTGTATTTCAGATTAATCTGTGTCAGCTCCGGGCTATCTTTAATTGACAGATCTAACGTATCTACGCTCAATATCATTTTTCCTGCCGGGCTTGTATAGTCGCAAACTGTGGTCTCTCCCTTTTTAAAAACCATTTTTGCTTTTAAAAAGCCTTGTCTTATAAGCTCTATGCAATCATCGGAAACAATTTTCAATATTTCTTTGTTTTCTCATTCCTCTGCGTCGTCGTAATAGACCGTGTAGCTTATATACGTTTTGCCGTTTCGCTTTGTTTTTGACGCAGGAACGCTTATTGATGTTATTTCTTCGTCGCCGAGCATTATCTGGCGGCTTTCAAGCGTTACAATACAATTATTGTTTATTTGGGGCATATAACACTCCCCTTTTCGTTTTTGTTTACATATTATCCGTAATGTGCATTATTATACACAGCGCCGCCAACGGTGCGGTTTCCGTTCTTAAAATTCGATTACCCAATGTGGCGCACTTAATGCTTTTTTCATTAAGGTATTCTACCTCTTTGTCATCAAATCCGCCCTCACTGCCCACAAACACACCGAGAGAATATGTGTTTTTGTCTATAAGCGAGCCTGTTTTTTCTCCGCCTTTTTCGTAATACACAATAGCTTTGTCAAGGCTTTGGGCGTATTGTGCAGCCTCATACAACGTCATAAGCGGTTTAACACACGGTATTATTCCCCTGCGGGACTGCATTGCGGCGTTCTTTGATATTTTCTGCCAGCGGGCTGTCTTTTTGGCGAGCGTTTTTTCATCGGGGCGTGAAATGCACCTGTCGGTTATTATCGGCACTATCTCATAAACGCCGAGCTCTACCGCTTTTTGTATTACGGTATCCATTTTATCGCTTTTTATCAGTGCCTGAAATAGAGTTACTTTTATATTCGGTTCGGCGGCGTTCTTGTTCACATCTTTGACCTTCACCTTGACCAAATCCGATGTTATTTCAATTATTTCACATTCATTGAAAAAGCCATCTGAAGTCGCAATGGTTATCATTTCACCGGGCTTCATTCTCAGCGAGCGTGAAATATGGTCAGCGTCTTCACCTGTAATTGTGTGGTAAGTGCTGATCTTATCGGCAAAAAAGAGCGCTGACATAATTCTTCCCCTTAAAATAGATTAATATATGAGTATCTGCGGCGAGCAGGATTTATCAAGCCAGGATAATATTTCTTTTATATGGTCTTCGGACATTGCAACATCTCTTGATGTACATTCCGTTCCGCAGCAAAGAAATACGCCTGCGACGCTTCC
>JAEEHZ010000079.1 GCA_016281115.1 Clostridiaceae bacterium
ACCTTGCATCGCTTTATGAGCGTGCCGGAATGATAAAGGGCAGCGCAGGCTCGGTAACGCAAATACCGATACTTACAATGCCAAACGACGACATAACCCACCCTATCCCCGACCTGACGGGTTATATAACAGAAGGGCAGATAGTTTTAGACCGTGAGCTTCACAGCAAAGGTATTTATCCGCCTGTAAATGTATTGCCGTCGCTTTCGCGACTCATGAAAGACGGCATAGGCGAAGGTTATACAAGAGAAGACCACAGCGCTTTGGCAAATCAGCTTTTTTCATCTTACGCAAAGGTAACGGACGCGCGTTCGCTCGCGTCTGTAATAGGCGAAGATGAGTTGAGCTTTACAGATAAGAAATATATAGAATTCGGCAAAGCGTTTGAAGAACAGTTCGTAAACCAGGGCAGCACCGCAAACAGAACAATAGACGAAAGCCTTGATCTCGGCTGGAAGCTGCTCTCAATACTGCCGAAAAGCGAGCTTGACAGAATAGACGACGTTATGCTCAAAAAGTATATGCCTCAATAAACAGTGCTTTTCCGAAAGGAAGTGATCATACGGACAGCAAAACAGCTCCTACAAAAGGAAATCTTATAAGCGCGAAAAAGTCTTTGTCCCTTGCAAAGGTCGGTTATGAGCTTATGGATAAAAAGCGCAATATTCTTGTGCGGGAAATGATGGCGCTTATAGATAAGGCAAATGAGCTTCAAAGCGAAATAGACGACGCTTACAGCAGCGCGTATACGGCACTGCAAAAAGCAAACATAACGCTTGGATTTTGCAAGGATATAGCAGAGTCGGTCCCCGAAGAGAAGAATTTGAAGTTAAAATACCGCAGCGTTATGGGAGTAGAGCTACCCGAGGTCACACTTGAGGGAGATCTGAGTTTAAAGCTTCATTACGGACTTAATGTTAGCAACTGCGCCCTTGACGAAGCTTACAGCAGATTTCACAGGGTAAAAATACTAACGGCGCAGCTTGCGGAAATAGAAAACAGCGTTTACAGACTTGCAAACGCAATAAAGAAATCGCAAAAACGTGCAAACGCACTGGAGAATATAATAATTCCCCGATTTAACGATCAGATAAAATATATATCGGAATCACTTGAGGAAAAAGAGCGTGAAGACTTTACGCGCTTGAAGGTCATAAAGCGAAGCGCAAACAAAAACAACTAATGTTTTAAGGAAGGTAAACAAATAATGTCGGCACAGCAAATAGCACAATTTTGGGAGTATATTGGATATTTAGGCTCAATAACGGTTTTTATATCGTTTTTAATGTCATCGGTTATAAGATTGAGGTTGGTAAACACAATAGGGGCTCTCATTTTTGCCGTATATGCACTTGTTATACAATCATATCCTACAGCAATTTTAAATATAGGTTTAGTCGTTATAAACCTATATTATCTCAATAAAATAAGAAAGCACGAAGAACTTTTTACCGCCCACAGCTGCCGTATGGACAATGAGTTTTTAAGAAGCTTTGTTATGTATAACGGTCGCGATATACAACGAAGATTTTCAAATTACAATCTTGATTCTACAGACGCAAACACCGCAATATTTGTTTATTGCGATATGACTGCCGCCGGTCTTTTGATAGGAAAGAACAATGAAGACGGCACCCTTAGAGTGGACATAGATTATGCTACCCCCGAATACAGAGACTTGCGTGTAGGCAAGTTTTTATATAAGAAATTAAGCTCTATGGGTTTTAAAAAGCTTATAGCAAAAACAGAAGACGAAAGACACAAAATCTATCTCATAAAAATGGGTTTTAAAGAAGAAAACGGTGTATTTATAAAAAGTGTCTGAGAACAAAAAGGTGAAGCGTTAAATGTACGCTTTACCTTTATTTTTAATTTCCGCGAAACCTGTAACAGACAAAAACTTTTAAAAACCTTTGACTTTAACGCATTTATGTGTTAGTATATCTGTTGTAAAAAAGCATTAAAAGAACGGAGTATACGGCAATGGATTGTGTTTTTTGTAAAATAGCAAACGGTGAGATCCCATCGACTAAAGTGTATGAGGATGATAAAATTACAGCGTTTAATGATCTTAATCCACAGGCTCCCGTTCATATTCTTATAATACCCAAAGATCATATATCCTGTATCAATGATATAAACAGTGAGAATTCAGATGTTATCGCACACATATTTGAAAAGATCCCGCAAATAGCAAAATATGCAGGGCTTGAAAACGGTTACAGGATTATAAGCAATTGCGGAAAAGACGCAGGGCAAACCGTGTTTCATCTTCATTTTCATTTGCTTGGCGGTAAAATCCTCGGCGAAGGATTAGTTTAAAGGAGTTGTTATTTATGAAAAAAGTATATAAAATGACTATTGCAGGTTTACAGAGGGAGCTTCCTCTTTGTGAAGTTACTCCCAGTCTTGATATTGCCGCTTTTAATATGTTCGGCGACGTTGAGATAACGGAAAAATGCGCCGCTGAATTGCTCAAGATATGTCCTGAGCACGATATTATCGTTACAGCGGAGGCAAAGGGTATCCCGCTGTGTTACGAAATGGCGCGTCAGGGTTGCAGAAATTACGTTATTGCGCGCAAAAGCGTTAAGGTCTATATGGATAACCCCATATCAATAGACGTTAAGTCTATTACAACAAGCTCTGTTCAAAGGCTGTATCTTGCAGAAGACAAAGCTCAGCTAATCAAAGGTAAAAGGGTGTTGCTTGTTGACGATGTTATAAGCACGGGTGAATCGCTTAACGCAATGGAGGCGCTTGTCAAGAAGGCAGGCGGTATAATTGCAGGCAAAGCCGCTGTTCTTGCAGAAGGTGAAGCGGCAGACCGTAAAGACATATTCTTCCTCGAGCCGCTTCCGGTTTTTCCTAAATGATGAATAATTATAATAGCGTTGCCGTTGGCACGATATGCTTTGCATCCGCGGCGGCTTTGGCTGTATATTTAGGTGCAAATGTCAGTGTCTGGCTTTGCGCCTTGTTTTTTGTATTAACAATAATAACGTTTTGGTTTAAATCAAAAATCAGGTACGCTTCAATATTATTTCTTGTTTTTCTGTTTTTGTTTTCAGGCTCGTCTTATTTTGTCATCTATGATCACTTCAGTGAAGCCGCAACAAAAAGCAACTTTGAAAACACGACCCGAAGTACCGAATTTGTTATCACCGAAAAGCGCGAAAACAAAAGCTTTAATATTTATACATGCGCGGCAAATGTCAAAGATAATGCAAACAATGCTTACAACATTAAATTCAATATTTATTCTTACACAAAAATAGATGCCGACTATCACGATAAACTTAGCGGAACAATAACCTTTTCTCCGCTTAAAGACAATGAATATTTTAATTACAATCGTTCCTGCGGGATATTTCTTGACGCAAAACTTAAAGGTGATTGTATCATCAAGAACTGCGGCGAGACCGTAAACCTTAATAAGAGCATACTTTTGCTGAGAGACAAAACAAGAGATGTAATGCTTAAAAATATGCGTCCGGACCGCGCGCAGGTGCTTTCTGCTTTGCTCACGGGAGATACATATAACCTTCCCGGTGACTTAAAGAATACATTCAGTGATTTATCGGTTTATCATATGCTGGTCATTTCGGGATTTCATACCTCAATAATAGGCTATATGCTATATGGGGCTTTATCTTTGATTTTCGGTAGAAAAAGCAAGATTGCAGCCGTATTTAGCTGTTTATTTTTATTTATGTTTGCAATATTTGCAGGATTATCCCCATCAATTATAAGAAGTGTGATAATGTCTTCCTTTTTAATATTTTCCGATACCGTGCGCAGATATCACAGCGGTATAACATCCATGGGTATAGCCGCCTTTATTATGACGGTTATAAACCCTTACAATGCCCTTAACGTTGGATTTTTGCTCAGCTTTTTAAGTGTGTTCGGCGTAATTGTTATCTCCCCTAAGCTTTATGGCTTAGTAAGCTTTCAATTTTTGCGTTCGAAGCCGATAAAACTATTGCTTTCTTATGCTTATGAATCATTTTGCGTTACCTTTTCGGCAACTGTTATCACACTGCCGATAACAATTACAGTATTTAAAAGAATCTCGCCTTATTTGCTGATCTCAAACCTTGTTATGCTGCCTTTTGTTGAGCTGATAGTTGTTGTGGGTATTGTTACATCAGCGCTTTCTTTGATGTTGCCGGGAGCATTTGTAACATCTTTGCTGTTTTCTTCCGAATCATTTATCATTAAACTTCTGCTCGACATTGCAAACGGAATAAAAGCTCTGCCTATGAGCACTTTGAGATTTAACAACGATTATGAGATAACGGTCTTCTTTACGGTTTGCGTTGTTCTTATCTCCCCGTTTCTTTATTTAAAATTAAAGCAAAGAAAGAATAATATAATTCTGTAAAAGGGTGTACTGATATGCCGAAAATTAATGAACAGGAATTTAAAAAGCTTTTGTCCTCCGATGTTTTCGGCGGACTTTATATGATATACGGTGAAGAAAAATACTATGTAAAATATTACGCCGACAAGCTTTGCGAAAAAATATCGGGAAAAGAACCCGACGAGTTTTCGTTCCATATTTTCAAAGATCTGTCAAATCTTGATGAAATTGCATCTGCGTGTGATATTATTCCGTTTA
This sequence comes from Clostridiaceae bacterium, assembly GCA_016281115.1. Lineage (GTDB taxonomy): Bacteria > Bacillota > Clostridia > Oscillospirales > Acutalibacteraceae > JAEEHZ01. The sequence goes on from JAEEHZ010000079.1 coordinate 4,625, forward strand.
ACGTAGCCTGCAACTGTGTGGTGTTGAAGGACATAGACATTGACGAAGCGTTTAAAGGCTTGCGAACAGACAGCGGTTCGGGCAAAGAACTTCTTGAAAAAATAACGGAAATACTCAAAAAAGCTAATAACGAAACAGCAATTATAATCTCTCAGCCTACGGTGACTCCAAAAGCCACAGGCGCCCAAAAGAAGATAACGGAATTTTGTGAGAAAAACGGAACCGTGCTGTATATTCCCAAAAAGAGCGAATCAGAGCTTATTAAAATTATTTTGCGTATGGCAAAAAACCATGACTGCGAAATATCCTCAAAAAATGCGCAAAGCATAATTTACCGCTGCGGCACAGATGTTAACACGCTTATAAATGAATGTGAAAAGCTGTTTGCTTACTGCAAAGGCAGAGAAGCCGCGGCTGATGACATAGAACTTATAATCACTCCAAACCCCGAATACAATGTTTTTAAGCTCGCCGAAAGCATAATTTACGAAAACACAGACACCGCCTATAAAATACTTGACGATATGTTCACACAAAAGCAACCGCCCGAAAACATATTGGGACTTATTTCAAAAGCTTATTGCGATATGTATCGGGTAAGGGTCGCAATACAAAGCGGTATGCGTTCTTCACAGCTTGCGGGAAAATTTGACTACACCGCAAACAAAACATTTTTGCTTGAAAAAGCGGAAAAAAACTCCAAACACATATCAACTAATGCGCTCAGAAAAATGATAGATCTGCTCTATGAGGCAGACCGGAAAATAAAAAACACAAGTCTTGACAAGAGAGCAGTGTTTGAGACGCTTATCGCGGAATTATCTGAGGCAAAGTCAATATATTGAAGCTTGGTGATCGTTTTTGTTGAAAATAAAAGAAGCAATTATAGTTGAGGGAAAATATGATAAAATGCGTTTGTCTGCTCTGTTTGACACACTTATAATTGAGACAGGCGGCTTCAGGATATTTAAAGGTCCCGAAAAACGCAGGCTTATTAACGAAATAGCCGAAAAAAGAGGAATTATCATACTTACCGACAGCGATGCCGCAGGGTTTGTAATAAGGAACCATATAAAGGGCATTACAAAACCGCAAAACGTAAAACACGCTTTTATACCACAGAAAAAAGGCAAAGAAAAACGCAAGTCCTCTCCTTCCAAAGAGGGCTTGCTTGGCGTTGAAGGGATAAGCGACGATATAATAATAAATGCTGTTTTGTCATCGGGCGCAACCGTTTGTGACAACGCCGAGCCAATACACAATAATGATCATATAACAAAAATGTTTTTTTATGAGCTTGGACTTGCGGGAAAACCCGACAGTGCAGAAAGAAGGAAAATCCTGCTTAAACACCTTGATTTACCAACATATATGTCCTCAAACGCAATGGTAGAGGCACTTGATATTTTATATACAAAAAATGACTTAATTGACATTTATAACCGTTTATTTTATAAAAATTGAAAAAAAGGATTAAAAAATCTTATATTTTTGCTCAATAATTATAAATTTATCAGAAATTTCATTTTCTTTTTTCTTTTTTAGAAAATTAATTTTGTAACCTTTTGATATAATGTTGCTTGAGTAAGATTGAAGTTTAAGAGAAAATATTTAAGGATAAGAGGAACTTTTTACAAATGAGAATGCGTCACAAAAAGTGGGCGGAGCCGGAGCTTAGCGCTTGCGATTATTTTGAAAAGGCTCCCGAAAGCAAAAAAGGCTGTTGGAGAGATCGCTTTGAAAACAAGGGTAATCCCTTATATGTTGAGCTTGGGTGCGGAAAAGGCGTTTTTACCGCAGAATTTGCGAAACTTCACCGTGACATTAACCTGCTTGCAATAGATATAAAAAGCGATGTTTTGGCAGTTGCACGGCGCAATATTGAAAACCTTAACGCTCAAAACGGAACGAGAAACAGTAATATTATCCTCACGGCTTACAATGTTGCTAATATTGATAATATACTTGACAGTTCCGACAGTGTTGACAGAATATACATTAACTTCTGCAACCCCTGGCCAAAGAAAAAGCACAAAAAAAGAAGACTTACCCACTCTAATTTTCTGAGCAAGTATAAGTCATTTTTAAAGCCCTACGGAGAAATACATTTCAAGACCGACGATAATGAACTTTTTGAAGAAAGCCTTGAATACTTTTGTGAGTCGGGTTTTGAGGTTTTTGACATTTGCAGAGATGTTCATGCAGAAGATGCAAATGACAACATTATGACGGAACACGAAATAATGTTCTGTAATGAAGGCAAGCCGATAAAACGATGCACGGCAAAATATATAAGGACAGATATAAACGATGTTAGCAAAAAGCAAGTTTGATCATTTTTTGAAAATTATTTGTGTTGTCGTTGTTTGCGCTGTACTATGCTCCTGCTCTATGACAGGATTTAACAGCACAGACATAATGCGTCCGCCTAAATCAACGGGCGAGCGTGCAGAGATTGAATCGGCAATAGAAACAGCCGTAAACGGTGACTATACATTAAAGTACCCCCAAAGCGGAGATTACCGTTCTTCTGTTATTATTTTTGATTTAGATAATGATTCCGATAATGAAGCGATAGCTTTTGTATCTAAAGATACGGGTGACGCCGCGGGAATAAGCCTGTTGTTTATTAACAAAACCGAAAGCGGCTACAAATGTATAAATGAATTTACTGTGGCGGCCGCCGAGGTAGATAAAGTAACCATTATTGATATGGACAACGACGGAACAAAGGAACTGCTTATAGGATGGAGCGTTTACAGCAGCCAGATCAAAACTCTGACCGCTTACTCTTATAATTCCCCCGCCGCAGCACAGCTTATTTGTGAAGAAACATACAGCGAGCTTATTATAGCCGATATTGACAGTGACAGCGAGGACGATGTGCTGCTGCTCTCACTGGCTTCCGCAGAAAAGCCAGCAAGCGCCAAGCTTATTAAGATGAGCGAAAGCTCCACCGCATTATACTCGGCAACAACTGCCGCAATGAACGCCGACGCTATAAAATACTCCGCCTTGTCTTTCGGAAAAATAAACGATAACGTAAGCGGTTATTTTATAGACGCTATAACAGTTGACAGCAATACACAAACACAGGTCATATACTTAGATGAGTCGGGGGCCCTGCAAAATCCCCTGTTCTCTACCGACAGTGAATCGGCGGCAAATCCCACGTCCCGAAGCGCACCGATATTATCATCTGATATAGACAACGACGGCATTATGGAAATACCTATACCTAACCGGCTGCACTCGAACAGCCTTTCAGAAAATGAAGCGCTGTGCGATATGTATGACTGGTGCAATTATAATATATATTCAAACTCGTTAGACACGGCTATGTCCGCAGTATATGACCCCAACGGCAAATTTTACTTTAAAGCTCCCGAGAATTGGAAAGACATGTTTACGGCTGTGTATGATTCATCAAAAAATTCAATTCAATTCAAAAAGCTTGTTAAAGAATTAAGCAGTGATTCCGTCACCACATCCGACGGAGATATAATTCTGGAAATAAAGGCATTTAAAGAAGATGAATTTTCATCTGATTTGGGCTACACCCAAATAAAAAGATCGTCAGGCAGTGTGTATGCGTATAAAATATACACAAGCGACTTTGATGAGTTTTACATATCACAGAAAAATATTACCGATAGCTTTATTTTGCTCGATAATTTATAATATAATTAATCTTTCACATAAAGAAAGGATGGTACATATGAAAAACATTCTGGTTTGCGAAGACGAGGCTACAATAAGAGAATTTGTTGTTATAAACCTTATACGCGCCGGATATAACGTTACCGAAGCAGACTGCGGCGAAAAAGCCCTGCAAAAATATGAAGAAGCGAAGGGCGATTTTGACGTTGCCATTCTCGACATTATGATGCCGGGCATAGACGGTCTTACGGTCTGCAAAGAGCTGAGAGCCAAAAACGGTTCGATAGGCATAATCATGCTCACTGCAAAAACACAGGAGATGGATAAAGTAACGGGTCTCATGCTGGGCGCAGACGATTATATAACAAAACCGTTCAGTCCTTCGGAGTTGCTTGCGAGAGTTGACGCTTTATACAGAAGAATAACCATTGCAAGCGTTCAAAAAGATGAAAGCAAGCTGAGCGATGAGATCGTGTCCGGTGATTTTGTGCTTAACCTGCGCAACAGGATCTTGACCCGCAATAATAAAAAAATAGAGCTTACCCAGGTTGAGTTTCAAATTATGGAATACTTCTTTACAAACCCGGGTGTTGCCCTTGACAGAACAGATATTTTAAATCATGTTTGGGGCAAGTCTTATGTGGGCGAAGAAAAAATAGTAGACGTTAATATTCGCCGCTTAAGAATGAAGATAGAGCCCGAGCCGTCTTCTCCACAGCATATTATGACAGTTTGGGGACTTGGATACAGATGGGATCCCAGGGATTGAGTCATGGCGAAAATTCGTATTAAGGGCATAACAAACCGGTGGCTTATAAACAGCTTCGGAGTCGCATTTGTAATAATTATCGGCGTACTCGTTTTCTCATCTTATTCCGTTAAGCAATACTATTACAGCGGAATAGAGCAGTCTATAAGCGGACGCTCAAATGAACTTGCCAATTTCTACGGCAACAATACCACAAGCAAGGAGTTTTTGACAAGCGCCGTGGGATATGTTGAAAACTTCCCCGATAAGAATATGATGGAAATTATGGTGCTTGACAGCAACGGAGATGTTGTTATCACTTCTTCGGGATTTGAAAACGACGATACAAAGCCTATCCCCGACTACGAAGAAGCCATTGCCTCAAATAATGTTTACGGCAAATGGACAGGTAAGTTGAGCTCGGGTGAAAATGTGTTATCGGTCACGCGCGTAATATATAATTTGTCGGGCGCAAATGTCGGCGCAATTAGATACATAGTATCGTTAGAGCCTGCAAACAGACAGATTTTCCTTAATATTTCGTTCATATTTTTGGGTGTTTTGAGCGTATTATTTATGACGATACTGTCGGGCGCATATTTTATAAGATCTATTATAAAGCCTGCAAAAAGGCTTACGGAAACTGCTCATTATATTGCCCAGGGTGATTTTAATACAAAAATAGAAAAAGAATATGACGATGAAATAGGCGACTTGTGCGACGCCGTAAACAATATGGCTTCGGAACTGGGAGCCGCCGAAAAGATGAAAAACGATTTTATTTCATCTGTTTCACATGAATTAAGAACGCCGCTCACGGCAATTAAAGGCTGGGCGGAAACGATGCAGCTTTCAGGCGCAAATCCCGACCCCTATACAATGGAAAAGGGAATGAGCGTTATTATAAAAGAGACGGAACGTCTTTCGGGAATTGTTGAGGAATTACTTGATTTCTCCAGAATACAAAGCGGCAGAATAGTGCTCATAATGGAGCGAATGGATATATTGGCAGAGCTTGACGAAGCTGTATATATGCTCAACGAGCGCGCAATATCCGAAGAAAAGCATATCATATTCAATGAGCCGGAGACGGTCTCCCCTATAATCGGCGATAAAAACAGAATAAAACAAGTATTCTTAAATATCATAGATAACGCTTTAAAATATTCCAACCCCGGCGGAATCATAAATGTTATAGCCACTGAGGAAAACGGGAATATCGTTATAGTTATATCGGATGAAGGACAGGGCATTGCAAAAGAAGACCTGCCCAGAGTAAAAGAAAAATTCTTTAAGGCTAACACCACGGTAAGAGGTTCGGGGATCGGGCTTGCACTGTGTGACGAGATCGTTCGTCTGCACAACGGCTCTCTTATTATTGACAGCGAAAAAGATGTAGGAACAACTGTAACTGTTGTTATACCAACAGCAAGTAACAATCAGTCAGGCGGAAAGGAAACACAATGAGTAAATGCACAACCAAAAAGATCACATCTATCGGCGGCAGCGCGTTGCTTGAGGGAATTATGATGCGCGGACCGAAAAACACATCGGTCGCCGTCAGAAAAGAAGACGGAAGCATATATAAGCAGGATGTAGAGTTTGACCCAATAGCTAAAAAATCGGCTTTTTTCCGTATACCGATAATAAGGGGTATATTCGGATTTATCGACTCTATGCGGCTGAGTTATAAATGTCTTATGATATCTGCCGATGTGGCAATGGAGGACGCGGGTAAAACAGAAGAAGAACCGTCTAAGCTTGAAAAATGGCTTGATGACAAGCTCGGCGATAAGCTTACAAGCATAATAATGGTTATCGCCGCTGTTTTGGGCGTTGCTTTGGCTGTGTTTTTGTTCTTTTTTGTTCCCTCTTGGCTTTTCAAATTTTTGATGTCGTTTTTCCCCGGTTGGGACACGACGTCCTGGCAATACAGCTTGCTTAAATCAGTTTTTGAGGGAATGTTGAAAATAGTTCTTTTCATATCATATATAGCAGTTATTTCTCTTATGCCCGATATGAAACGCACGTTTATGTATCACGGCGCAGAGCACAAGACGATATTCTGTTACGAAAACGACCTCGAGCTCACTGTTGAAAATGTGAAAAAGCAAAGCAGATTTCACCCCAGATGCGGAACAAGCTTTTTGATAATAATGCTCCTTGTGGGAATTATAATTGGCTTCTTTATAAGGATAGAAAACGTATTTTTGCGTGTTGTTGTAAAGATACTTCTTCTGCCGCTTACAATGGGTGTGGGCTATGAGCTTATAAAGGTATGCGGCAGATATCAGAACACATTTACGAGAATAGTCTCGGCGCCGGGAATGTGGGCGCAGCATATTACAACAAAAGAACCCAATGATAAAATGATGGAAATAGCCATTGCCGCAATGCAGGATGTAATACCCGAAAACGGTGAAGATCTGGTAGACTGCAAAAAGAACAAGTAATATGACATACAGAGATTTATATAACGAAGCGAAATCAGAACTCAAAGCGGCGAACATAGAAGCGTATGAATATGAAACATCGGCTTTGATAGAATACATATTCGGTTTGAACAAAACCGCGCTTATTATCAGGTATGATGATAATATTTACGACGAAGCATTGATAAGGGATTTTCTTAAATGCTTAAACAGGCGTATCGGCGGCGAGCCTTTGCAGTATATTACGGGATATACCGATTTCTACGGGCGCAGGTTCTTTGTAGGAAAAGGAGTTCTTATACCGAGGTTTGATACCGAGATCTTGATAGACGAAGTGATATCATGGCTTAGGCAAACGAAAAACCCGAATGTTATAGATCTTTGCAGCGGAAGCGGCGCGATAGCAATAACGCTTTGCAAAGAGCTTGAAGACGGAAATTTTTACGCAGTGGAACTGAGCGATGACGCTTGCAGATATCTTGATATGAATAAAAGAGCGAACTCGGCTCAAAATGTTAACTTAATACACGGTGACATATTCAATGTACACCAAAACTTTGAAAACGGCTTCTTTGACGCGATAGTGTCTAACCCTCCTTACATAAAAACATCTGAAATATCCACTCTTGATGCAGATGTTTTGCATGAGCCGAAAATGGCGCTCGACGGCGGTGGGGACGGTATGACGTTTTATCGTGAAATTATAAGCAAATGGACGAATAAACTGAGATCAGGCGGCCTCATTGCATTTGAAATTGACGAAGGTCAGCAGGGCGCAATAGAAAAACAGCTTATTTCGTCTGGATACACAAAAATTAAAACACAAAAAGACTTGCAGGGATTAACAAGAGTAATTTCGGCAATAAAAAATCAATGATTTGCAAAGGAGATCTTTAGTATGAAAAGCAAACACATTCTATCATTAATAATGTCGATATTGCTTACGGTAAGTATTTTGCCGCAGGCGAGCGCGTACACAAACAGCGCGGCAAACACGTCTCTGTCTACCGATGTTATTTACAGCGGAACCGACCTGGGAGCAACCTACACAAAGGAACAAACCACATTTAAGGTTTGGGCTCCTACCGCGGAAAAGGTCATTTTGAACAGGTTTTCTTCCGGCAGCAACTCAGAATCGGCTTCACTTGGCCTTGGCAAGGTGGATATGGAGCTCGATAAAGCAACGGGCGTGTGGTCATGTGTTGTAAAGGGAGATATTGCAGGAACATATTACACTTATTCGGTAACGGTAAACGGAAAGACCCAGGAAACACAAGACGTTTACTCATATGCAGTTGGTGTAAACGGCGAGCGTTCAATGGTTGTTGACCTTGCATCTACAAACCCGAAAGATTGGGAAAATGACAAACACGTTTTATGTCAAGACCAAAACGACGCTGTTATATGGGAAGTTCATGTGCGTGACTTTTCTATCAGTGCAACATCGGGCGTAAACAGTGAATACAAGGGAAAATACCTTGCTTTCACGGAAGGCGGCACCACATTAAACGGCAACACCGAAGGCGCTTACACAGGTATAGATTATCTTGTAAACCAGGGTGTAAAGTATATTCATTTGAACCCTGTGTACGACTACGGCTCAGTTGACGAAACACGTCTTTACGACGCTCAGTACAACTGGGGCTACGACCCTGTAAACTACTGCGTGCCCGACGGTTCATACTCTACAAATCCATATGACGGAAATGTTCGTATAAATGAGTTCAAGCAAATGATACAGGCTCTTCACGACAGAGGTATCGGCGTTATTATGGACGTTGTATATAACCATACATACTCCACAGATTCATGCTTCCAAAAAACCGTGCCTGACTACTATTACAGAATAGACAAGCAGGGAAACTGGTACAACGGCAGCGGTTGCGGAAACGAAACAAAATCGGAAGCACCCATGTACAGAAAATATATGATAGACTCTATAACATATTGGGCGAAGGAATATCATATAGATGGTTTTAGATTCGACCTTATGGGCTTGCACGACATAGACACGATGAATCAAATCCGTTCTTCTCTCGATGACCTGTATTCCGACGGAAGCGGAAAGGGCATCATTATGTACGGAGAACCCTGGACAGGCGGTCCTGCGGGACTTGCTTTTGACACACAGACAACAAAAGCAAACGCCGCAAAGATAAGCGAGAGGATAGGCTTCTTTAACGACCCTTACAGAGATGCAGTTAAGGGTAGCCCCGACGGCAAAGACCCCGGATATGTACAAACAGGCGAACCAAAATTTCAAAACAACATAAAAGCTGCTCTCGGCGGCAATATGGGCGGAACATTCAATAACGGCTGGACAGCCAAAGCGCCTTCACAAAGCGTACTTTATCAGTCTTCACACGATAACCTGACATTGTTTGATAAAATTACGGCTTCCACTTTGTCAACTAACTACGCCGACTATAACCCCAATGCCGAAAAAATGACTATGATAGCCGAAGCGCTCACCCTCACGGGCAACGGCATTGCTTTCGGACTTGCAGGCGAAGAGTTTTGCCGCACAAAGCTCGGCGAACACAACAGCTATAATTCTCCCGACAGCATAAACCAAATAGACTGGTCACGTACCGCACAATATGCGACATCAACAGCATATTATAAAGGTCTTTTGGAGATAAGAAACGCCTTCTCCCCCATCAGCGACAGCACGGGCACTTCTGCAGGCCGTTACTACTTCTGCCACACCCAAGTACCTGAGGATTGCATCGCTTATACAATAGATAACAAAACAGATAGCGCAGACAGCGAGTGGAAGTATCTCGCGGTCATAGCAAACCCGTCCGAGAGCGAAGCGGAGGTTTTGCTTGAGGGATATGACACAATGCCCGACAATTGGGTGATAATAGCAAACGATAAATCTGCGGGTCTTACAAACCTCGGCGAAATAAGCAATAAGAAAGCGAAAGTTCCCGCAATGTCGGCTATGATACTTGTTGACAAAGAGAGCTTTGACAGTGTAAAGGCAGAGGCGGAAAAAACAGCTTATATCACTGTAAATCACATTAACAAAACCAAAGGTGAAACAATAAAATCGACAAACAACATTTATCACATCGGTGATACATTCAGAATTTCGCCCGACAATGATCTCTCTTTCTTCTATGATTACGACAGCTGTGATACAGACACCACAGGCACAGTTACCGCAGAAGGCGGAACTATCAACTTCTACTATACGGAGGCTGAATCTTTCAGAGGAACTGTTACCGTAAATTATCTCAGTGATGACGGAGAAAAGCTTCGTGATCCGTATGTATTAAAAATAGCGGAAAATCAGTATTACAAACAATTCCCCGTTAAAATTGAAGGCTATTATCTTAACACATCTAAATTACCCGCAAAGATCGTAGGCAAATTCGGTAAAGAAAACATAGTATTGAATTACTATTATACTCCTTTGAATTCAGACATCACGGTACACTATTACAACATAAACAACTGGTCAAAAGTATACTTCTATTCCTATACAACAGACGGTACCGAGTCACTTCGTAAGTGGCCCGGTACCAGGGTCACCGAAAAAGACGCTGACGGTTATTTTGTTAAAACCGTAGAGGGTCTTAGCGCCGCAAAATTCTGCTTTAACAACGGTGCTTCAGAGCAAGACCCCGCGGCAAATATGCCCGGCTATGAGGTTGCCGGAGAAGTTTGGATAAAAAACGGCAAAACCACATTTAACACCACCGTTGTTACTACATATGTTGATACGCAGGGCAAAAAGCTTGCGGAAGATGATACTCAAAAATTTACAATGATCGACGAAACCTCAACATACCTTACAACAAAGCTTGAATTTGATGAATATTCCTCGGTTATTGAACCCGATAACAGCTTGGGTTACTGCAAGCCGGGAATTATAAACGTAGTTTATGTATATGACAAAGAGCCGTCTGAGATAATTTCAGAAAAAGTAAAACGTGTTTACGGCGACATAAACAACGATAATAACATAACTCTTCTTGATGTTACAACTCTTCAAAAAAGGATAGCGGATCTTATAAAGTTTGATGAAACAACGGAAAAATCAGCCGATGTAAACGGCGACGGTTTAGTAAACCTTGAAGATGTTGTTGAAATTCAGAAATACATAGCAAAACTTATAAAACAATTCAGCGTGGGAACATATTTTGTTGCGGAAATTAACCTCAACGATACAGATTCAGACACTGCAACCGAAACCGACTCTTTGACAGATACCGACACCACGCAAACCTCAGATACTTCCACCGAAACAAGTGAGACCGACACCGCTCATTCAGACACCGAGACCGACAGCAGCAATACTGACAGTGAAAAGCACGGTAACATAATAAAGGTCTATTTTTCCAACAACAAAAACTGGGAAACAGTTAAGATATACATATGGAACAGCGAGAGCGGCGAATATTATATTCCCTGGTCGGGAGAAGAGATGACTCTTACAAGCAAAAACGAGTATGGCGAAGATGTATATTACTACGAAATTGATATAGACAAATATGATACGGTCATTATAACCGATGGCTCGTCGCAAACCGTTGATATCAACTTAAACGAGCTTGAAGAACCCGACGGGACCGGATTTTATCTGACAGACAAAAACAGCGAAGGCAAATACAATGTAGATACATATTTTCACGGATAACCTCTTGATCATCTCTATTACGTATCATATATGAAAGGGCTTTTCAGCTTTTTTAACGGGCTGTACGGTTACAGGTAAAAGGGGCTATGAAAAAACGACTTATTCCGATATTGCTGGTATTGGCTTTAGTTATCCTTTTTCCGCTGAAATCCTTTGCGGATTTCGGCGACTATGCCGGCAATAACGACTACGGCGGAGGATATGACGGCGGAGGATACGATTACGGCGGAAATGACTATGGCGGCGGCTACTACGGCGGCAGCACTTACAGCAGCGACGATCTTGAATTAAGCGATATAATTGTAGGAATAGTTATTATAGGCGGTATTTTGCTGTTTTCATTTATAAAAACGAACGGCAAAAACAAAAATAAATCCGTACCGCAGGGCGGAGCCACGGTTACACCCGTTTCATCACTGCGGCCTGTTATGGAATATTATAAGCTTGACCCGGGCTTCAGCGAGGCGGCACTTTGCGAAAAGCTTGCAAACCTTTATGTTCAAATGCAAAATGCCTGGACTGCAAAGGATATATCAACTCTCAGACCCTATTTTACGGATTCTTTCTATACACAAATGGACAGACAGCTTGATCAAAAACGCAATGCCCGTCAAACAAATTATGTAGAAAGAATTGCCGTACTCAGCGTTACACTGTCCGGCTTCAGGCAGGCAAATAACGAAGACCATATGGTTGCGTTGCTTAAATCGAGAATTGTTGATTACACTCTTGACGACGCGACAGGCAAGCTTATATCAGGCAGTAAAACAGCAGAAAAGTTTATGACCTACGAAATTGACTTGTGCCGCACAACAGGCACCCTGACATCGCAGGCAACGGGTACGTCTAAGATAGCCTGCCCGTCTTGCGGCGCACCGCTTGATATAAATGTAAGCGCAAGATGCGAATACTGCGGCAGCGTAGTAAATATTGATAAGCATGACTGGGCTATCAACTCTATTAAGGGCATATCTCAGATCACAAATTAAATAGTATTAAAAAGGTAATTGCGAGGCAGCGAATGGTTTTTCGTTGCCTTGCTTTATTTTGCGCAAAAAATTAACCCCAAAGAATTTGGCATCAGTCAAATTCTTCGGGGCATTTAAAAGTTGATTTAATATTAATTTTTGCCAATATTTTTTAGGCAACTCTCGCAGATAAATTTGTCCTTGTATTCGGTAAGGTTATCTTCCGAGCTGCAAAAAATGCAAGAATCAGTGATCTTCTTAAGTGTAATCAGATTTTTTTCAAGAGAAAGCTCAAGCCGCTCACCCTCTTTAATATCCAGTTCCCTTCTCACTCCTACGGGAATGACTATCCTGCCTAATGTGTCGATCGTACAAATTTTTCTTGCTTTGCTCATAACCGAGCCTCCTTAATATTAAATAATTCTAAAACTACCTTCGCCGCAATTATTATAAATCATTTAAATTGATTTTTCAAGTGTTTTTGTCAAAAAAGTAAATTTTTTGTTAATTTTGGTATTTAAATGGTATTTGCCACCCGCGGACTATATATCTCTGAAAAAAACAACATATAAAAAATAACATATAATTATTGTAAATTAATCTTACAATTTTATGATAAATCCTTGACACAAACAGAAAAATGTTGCATAATAGTAATGTATTTTACTATGTCGTTTTGTGGCATTATATGGCTTTTAACACACTTATCTCAAAGCCTTTATCAATTAAGGAGAACATCATATTCGTGCGGTTTTCGGCTTTTCGAATATTTTGAATCATATATAAAATGGACAATTACAGGTTTATAAATTCCGAAAATAAGGTCTCAAATCAGGTCATCAAAAGATTACCCAGATACTACGGTATATTAAAAGACCTGGAAAACAAAGGAGAAGTAAAGATATCTTCTTCTCAGCTTGCCCGTCTTGCAGGCACAACTGCCTCGCAGATAAGACAGGATTTTTCCGTATTCGGCGCTTTCGGTCAGCAAGGATTCGGATACAGTATCAAAAATCTTATTGCCGGCATAAACGATATTATCGGCATCAAATTACAACACAAAGCAATACTTGTGGGTGCCGGCAACATCGGCAAGGCATTGCTTAACCATCTTGATTTCAGTGCAAACGGGTTTAATTTGGTCGGTGCTTTTGACACCTCACCCGATCTTATCGGAACGACTGTAAACGAGATAAAGATACGCCCATTAAGCGAGCTTGAAAGCTTTTGCAAAATAAACGGTGTTCACACCGCTGTGATCTGCGTGCCTAAGGAAGCGGCTATTGAGCTTGTAAGCAAGTTGTACGACATTAATGTTTACAACTTTTTAAACTTCAGTGATTATGATATAAAAATGGCATATCCCGATGCAAATGTCGAAACTGTCCGTCTCGGCAACAGCCTAATGTGCCTTTGTTATATGGTTACCAATTTCAGATGAATTAATTTATAAAAAGGAGTACTTAATTATGAACAGGAAAATTCGTTTATTAAGTCTGGTTATGATCGTCGCAGTGTTGTTTACACAGCTTGCTGTTTCGGCTTTTGCTGCAAATTCAACAACCGGTGAACAAACTAACGCGATAAGTGACAACGCTTTATCCGAATATGTCAGCGACAAGCCGTTGATGTACAACCCGAAAGATGACACGCTCAGTCAGCAGCTTGCTCAAAACGAAATGGATCTGGATATCGGAAGATCAAAGGTTCGTAAGAACTCTGTAACTAAAACAATATCAGAGAAGCTTCCTTCTTCGTTCAGTCTTAAGGGTACAAAATATCTGCCTCCGATAACAAATCAGGGTCAGATAGGAAGCTGTGCGTCTGAATCTATAACATATATGCAGTTTTCTAACGCTATAGCAAGATATATTGAGAAAAACGGTATAGATTCATCCTGGAATCCCTCCTCCAATGTTGCCAACACATTCTCTCCGAAATGGACTTATAACCAGGTGGGCGCCAATGTTTTACGTGTGTATGATATACTTGCCGAACACGGCGCAGCTACTTATGACAAGGTTAAATTTGACGATAACTTAAACGGTCATATTAAAAACACTTCCGCTAATACTGTTGCAATACCTACCGACGATATAATGCTCAATGCTCTTAATTATCGTCTTGCTTCAAAAGACGCTTATGACGCATACAACATAGCAGACTATGACAAATGCTTTACAGAGGGTAACGGAAGAGATGTTATAAATAAGATAAAGCAGGCTCTTACGGACGGAAACGTAGTTGTAACTGCCGGACATCCCAGCAGATGGGTATACACTACCGTATCTAAATCCGGAGATATTGCCAAAGCCGGAGAATATTGCGTAGCTGCCGCACAGGGCTTTGACCAAGGCAGGCACGCCGTATCTATCGTTGGTTACGATGATAATGTTGAAGCTAAATTCGGCGGAAAAACTCTTAAAGGTGCTTTCCTAGTTGCCAACTCTTGGGGTATCACCTGGAAAAACAGAGGTTTTGCGTGGTTTATGTATGATTCTATAAACACACAATCTATGTATGAGGAGCTCAACTCAGAGGAGATCTATCAGGGCGGTATGAATTTCACTATCGAGAATTCTCTCGTGGTATATTCTTCATCTTATTTCTCCGAATCATCCAACTGGCAGTTCAGCGACGTGGGCTCTAAAACCATAAACGGCAAAGAGTACCGTAAATACACCATTTCCCGTTCAAGCAGTATAGACGCCACAGTCGGGCCTTATATTTCGCTTCAGGCAAATAATGATAATTCATTTATAATGCTGACAAACCAAGCTACCAATTGCTCCGAGTGGTGCCTTATCCCCTATGAGGATGTAGTTAATTTACCCGGTTTCAAGAGTGAAAATTACGAAAGCAAATATGACGGCACTTATTGGATTTGCCCTGCAAACACCCCCGCACCCGGTACATCCTTCATTAACAGCGGCACAAATGTATCTACACAGGGACGTAAAGTTTCGCTTTCTTCTTTCAGCAACGGCGCTAATCCTCAAGCAAAATCATACACATTAAGCGAAAAGGCAGATACGAAACAGGGTGAAAACTTTATTACACGTATAGTTGTAACAGCCAGTCCCATACAGAGACTCAGCCGTATGCCGTCTCTCGATTATTTCACAATAACATATTGGAACGAAGATTATGAAGTCGGTATGCCTGACCTTATTATGAGTGCCGACGTTTCGGCATACAACCGTGACGATGTTTTCTTTAAACTTTGCAACAGCAGGATTATAACAGATTACATCACACCCGCCTGCTTCTATCACAAATCTTACCGTCCTTACAGCGGATACTCTTTCAGCGGAAAAGCGGCAAGTTCTCTCACCCAGCCCGAAACGGTAAAAATGTATTTCAGTCTTGACTCCATAAGTCTTTATAGTGACCACAAATACGAGGATTACAGTTGGGGTATGAAAATAACCAACGATAGAACCTCTGCTAATCCGGTTACCATTTCAAATGTAAATATTATTGCAGGAAAGAGCAACAAAGTGTTAGGCAGTAAAAAAGATACGACTGTTGTTTCGCCCAACTCTAATGCTTATATATCCTGTAAAATAACGGAATACCCCACGGTAGACACAAATGCAAAAGCCAAAGTCACCGCAGCTTCGGCAAACGACAGTATTACAGTAAACTGGGATAAAGTAAGCGATGCCAACGGATACGTTGTATACAGAAGATCACCGGGAGAGCAGTATTTTTATAAACAGGCTACTCTTACCTCTTCGTTATCTAACCGCTATGTGGACACCAACTGCGAGAGCGGCAACGTATACTATTATTTGGTAAAGGCTTATTCATCATACAGCGCAGGATACACCATAGGCGCGCCGAGTTATCAGAGTAACGCGGGTGTTTTGCTCGGAACAACAAAGCTCACCACCTGCAAAGAGACAGCCGAAGGCATCAAGCTTGCCTGGAACAAAGCCTCAGGCGCTAACGGTTACCGTGTATTAAAGAGAAAGCCTTCGGAAAAAGTTTGGCAAGTAGCCGCTACACTCGGCGATAAATGCGACTATATCTGCAATGACATTGAAAAAGATGTAATATACGCATTCTCCGTACAGCCTATATACACATTCGGAGATACCGTTGCTTACGGTCAGTTTGACACAATAGGCAACAAGATTTGCTTACATTCCCAGTCTTCCGAATACGATTACGTATTTGAGTATGCCCCGGTTTATATAAAGCCCAACTCAATGCTTTGCAACGGCACAATAATCCCCGGAGCAATATCTAAATTTGCATTTAACACAGAAGATGTTATAAACGGAATAGCCAATATATACATTGAGATTAACAGTAAAGATATCGAGGAATTCGGAACCTACCTGTTCCTTGATCTGCTCGGTATAACACCCAAGAACGATTCTTCATACAGCAGTATGGTAAATGATCTGGAAAACGGAAGATCCGTAAACATCAACTTGGAGATCAGCACATCCTGTCTCACTATTGACGAAAATGAGATAAACTTGGATACAGATGTACCGGTAGAAATAACGGACGCTTCTATGGGTGAGGACCCGGATTTACTTATATCTGCCCTTATAAGCAGCGATTTGGGATATACCGTTGCCGACGCCGAATACAAAGAATTTGACTCTGGCTCGGACAGTGACGTACCTGGCGAAAAGATCGTTTATGACTTCAGACTTAACGATACAGTACACTTAAAGAGCGGTTCTCAATTCGGTGACAACGAAGAAATAACAGGCGAGGCCCTTTCTCTCGACTATAAGATAGTATCTATCAATGACGAATGGGTAATACTGCGCCT
Organism: Clostridiaceae bacterium; assembly: GCA_016281115.1. Taxonomy (GTDB): domain Bacteria; phylum Bacillota; class Clostridia; order Oscillospirales; family Acutalibacteraceae; genus JAEEHZ01. Next base: position 21,876 of record JAEEHZ010000079.1, read on the forward strand.
GGATGTCAACGCAGCGCTTCTTGATAAGCTTCAACTCAACTATGACGAATTTATAGCTTTGCTGGGCTGCGACAGTGAATCCGAGGAGTTTGACTATCAGCAATATGTAACTTCAATGACAAGCGGAAAAGGCTTTAGCTTCTATATGAATATTCCCATGAGCAGCTTAAGCTACGAAGCTCCCAAGCTTCTTTTCGTACCGGATGACACTGACAGCGACTATGGCTATGTAGCAGGTGATATTGTTCATCTTAAAGAGAACACAGCTTCCAAATACGGCACCGCTATCTCACCTAAAGCCATTAATTTAAACTATAAGGTCCTTAAAACGGAAAACGGAATATCTGCATTGATGCTTAATATTGATAAGCCTTTCCTTGAAAACTTAGGTGTAAGCCTTACGGAATTCTTTACCATGATGGGCCTTGACGATTATGAGCTTTCAGGTATTGATTATAATTACGTTTCCACCGTAATTGAAAATGAAGGCGCTTATTCTCTGATAATATTTGTAGACGCAAAAGACGTGGTAACGACCGATAAAAAGTATATCCGCAAATACGGCGACGTTGACGGCAACGGTGAAATAAATATGGTAGACGTTACCATTATACAAAAGGTAATGGCAAAGCTTGCAGAGTTTGAAAGCTACGGAGAGTCTGCCCACGACAACGCCGACTGCGACCACAGCGGACAAATTAATATGCAGGACGTAACTCTTTTGCAAAAATATATTGCAAATCTTGTTACAGAGCTTTAATTGATAAAACATATTTGTTGTTATATCAGTAATTCTTGTTTAAAATTGCGGAGGCATTTTTAAAATGGCTAAGAAAAAGAATACTTCTTCGCTTGCCAAGAAAAATAACGGTAAGGGAAAAATATTTCTTAAAGGATTAAAAGAATACTCTATTTTAGCTTTTGCAACCATAATTTTGTGCTTTGGTATACATTTGTTCAGATTACCTAACAACTTTACCTTTGGAGGGGTAACAGGCCTGGCGATACTTTTATCGGGCTTTCTGCCCCTCAGCACATCGGTGCTTAACCTTATTTTTAATGCGGCACTACTCGTTATAGGTTATATATTTTTGGGCAGATCGTTTGCCTTTAAAACCGTGTTTGTAAGTATGCTGTATTCGGTCGTGCTTTGGCTTATGGAAATATATATGCCCATCACGGCCCCGCTTACCGACCAACCTATGCTTGAGCTTATTTACGCTATATTTATTCCCTCTTTTGCCTCTGCTATAATTTTTAACTATAATTCTTCAAGCGGCGGAACCGATATAATAGCCATGATCGTAAAAAAATACACTTCTATGGCTATCGGCAATGCCCTGTTCATTGTTGACTGCATCATTGCCTGCCTGACATTCCTCGTGTTTGATGTAACTACGGGTCTGTATTCACTTTGCGGACTTTTGGCGAAATCATTGGTTATTGACGTTGTTATTGAAAACATCAATACCTGCAAATATTTCAATATCGTTTGCCAAGACCCCGACCCCATTTGCGACTTTATATTAAACCATCTAAAGCACAGCGCAACAATATATAACGCAGAGGGCGCTTTTACACATCAAAAGAAATACGTAATAATGGCGGCTATGAGCAGACGTCAGGCCGTGCAGCTGCGTAACTTCATTAAAAAGACCGAGCCCGGCGCTTTCATCCTTATTTCAAGCACCAGCGAAATTATAGGCAAGGGATTTCATAATTTTGATTTTTAGTGTTATGCACAGAGTAAGATCGTTAATAAAGGAGGGATACGGTGTTTTTGCAAAAGTGGGAGCTGTTGCCCGATGAATTTCATAATGACGAAGTAAAGAAATATTATGATATACTAAAAACAAAAAAAACTCAGCTCTTTTTTAAACGTGTGCTGGACATTGTTTTTTCCCTGATATTGATTGTTCTTTGCCTGCTGCCGATGCTTGTCATTTCAATTATGATAAAAGCCACCTCTAAAGGCGCCGTAATATTCAAGCAAAAGCGTGTAACTGTAAACGGCAGGGTTTTTAGCATTTATAAATTCAGAACAATGTATGTCTCTCAGGAGACATATCAAATAACCGTAAAAAACGATCCTCGAATTACAAAAGTAGGCGTAAAGCTGAGAAAATACCGTCTTGACGAGCTTCCGCAGCTGTTCAATGTTCTTAAAGGCGATATGTCTTTTGTAGGCACCAGACCCGAGGTAATGAAATATGTAAACAAATATACTCCCGCTATGTACGCTACCCTTTTGATGCCGGCGGGAGTAACGTCATATACCTGCGTATTATACAAAGACGAAGAAGAACTCTTTGATAACGTAGAGCAGATAGAATACGATTATCTGCACGGCGTACTTGAAAAGAAAATGGAAACTAATCTAGAATATATAGAAAAATTCAATATAGGTCATGATTTCTATATTGTTTTTCTAACAATCAAAGAGATTTTTTTCTGAGCATTTGTTGATACAAGGTGAAAGGAGGTGCCGTTATTGCTTTGAGTACCACCGAAACATACAATTTAAAATATATGTTAAACAGCAAATCGGCGTTCAGAATTTGCTGTTTGTTTTCGGCTTTTTTTCAGCTTATTACGTACTTGGATTATGTATTTTACGCTGTGACATTTGTTGTATTCATATGGGGAATATATTTAACTGCAAAAAGCATTTTTATAAACGGCGCCTTCAAGAAGACAGAATATTCTTCTCTTATACTCGCAATGATAGTGTTATCGGGCGCAACAGTGATTGCAAATATCACCTCTCCCCCTTTGTCTACACTTATCACCGTATCAACGGCGATAATAAATATAGTTTATCTGTTTCTCTTTTTTTGTGATATTAAGACGGATGTAAACATTATCCGCAAAGAAATATACATAATATCAATAGGGCTTGTGTATATAACATCGGCTTGCGCTGTTATCGGTCTCATACTGCTTATTATTTTTCACAGAGCAATTTGGATAGGCGACCGGAGCTTTATAATTTACGAAAACCGTTTTAAAGGCTTATATATTAACCCTAACCCAATGGCTTTTGCATCTGTGACGGGTATACTTTCGTGTCTTATTCTGCGATGCAAAGGTTTTCTGCTTAAAACAGGTAAAAAGCCTATACGCATAAGATGGTTTTTGTTTGCCTTTGGGCTTAACGGTTTGGCTCTTATGCTCAGTGTTTCCAATTCGGGCATTTTGCTTTTAAGCTGTTTTGTTTTCGGAATACTGTGCTATATTTTGTTTGCAGGCAACAGCTTTAAGTCGTTTTTCACCATAGTTAAAAAGACGCTTTTGTTTTTGATCTGCTGCGCTGTTGCGTTATTCAGCCTTTTGACCATACGCGCCGGGGTAAACTTTTCTTCGGGCGTGCTTTTATCGGGTGAGCCTATGATAAGCAGAGAACTGTTAGCACCCACCACGGAACAATATAACTCAGAGCTTCAAACAGACGACGGGCTTATAACCTTTGAGCATATCAACACAACCTTTGACAGCGGCAGACTAAAACTGTATTCAAAAGCCCTTACAAGCATATCTCAAACACCTGTTTTCGGTGTGGGATACGGAAATATATTATACAACGGTTGGCTAAAAACGGGAAAACTATTCGATTACCACAACGGATATCTGACTCTTGCGGCGTCTAACGGAATCGTATTTTTTGTTGTATTTGTAATATTCGGCTTGCTGCTTGCAAAAAGAATGACAACAGTTGTCTTTAAGCTAAAGCTGCAAAGCTCAAAAAGCGTTTTGCCGTTTCTTATGTGCTTTATTTACGGATATTGTGTTTATGCCTGTGTAGAGCCTACAATGCTGTTTTATCCATCTTATCAGGTTATGTTCTTTTGGTGGATATTAGGCTGTGCTTTTGCTTTGGTCAGAAATTATGAAAAAGATTTTAATAATCAACCGAGCCTTAAAGAATAAAAAGAATATTTTTCCTGAGGAAAACACGTAAAACAGGTAAAAATATTGTAAAAGTGTTTACTTTTTGATTTTGTTGTGATATAATGCTCATGTTGCCGATTCACGGTTTGGGGCTCAAGCCGCTGTGCGGAGGTTCCACTCCCTTTACTGTGATTTGGGCGAAAATATAATAAAGGTGGTAAAACAAAATGTTAAAAGAAAGAAAAAACGAATTAATGGCGGAGTATGCTACTCACGAGGGTGACACAGGTTCTCCCGAGGTTCAAATTGCTCTTTTATCTGAGAGAATCAAGGACCTTACCGAGCACTTAAAGACTCATAAAAAGGACCATCACTCCCGCAGAGGCTTACTTAAAATGGTAGGTCACAGAAGAAGTCTTCTTAACTATCTCAAAAAGGTAGATATCGAGAGATATCGTTCCATAGTTAGCAGACTCGGTCTCCGTAAATAATTACGTTAAAAATTGGGGCAGGCAGCAGACTATTGTTTCCTGCCCCTTAAATTAGTCAAATCAGTTAATTTCGCGGCGCGGTGAGTTAGCAGTTAAACGACTGCTTATTAAATATAAACAGTGGTTTTATTGCTAAGCACAGCCTGCGATAAAATATAATAAAATATCTGAAAGGTGTAAAAAATTATGAATTCAAAAATGGAATTTAAAAATTTCAGAACTTTTGAAACAGAGTTCGCAGGCAGACCGCTTGTTATAGAAACAGGCAAAATTGCTCAGCTTGCAAACGGCAGCTGTTTGGTAAGATACGGCGATACAGTTGTAAACGTTGCCGTAACGGCTTCCCCGAAGCCGAGAGAGGGCGTTGACTTCTTCCCTCTTTCCGTTGACTATGAAGAAAAGATGTACGCTATCGGCAAGATTCCCGGCGCGTACCTTAAAAGAGAAGGCAGACCTTCCGAAAAAGCAATTCTCGTATCCCGTGTTATAGACAGACCAATCCGTCCTCTGTTCCCCAAGGATATGCGCAACGATGTTTCTGTTGTTGCAACGGTTATGTGTGTAGACCTTGACTGCTCACCCGAAATTGCAGCTATGGTAGGCACATCTATCGCAATCAGCATATCGGATATCC
>JAEEHZ010000080.1 GCA_016281115.1 Clostridiaceae bacterium
ATACGGTAAACGTTTTTTTGCAGCTGAATCTTAATGACAAATTAGATTCAATAAAAAAGCTGCTCAGAAATATTATACCTGCAAACATGGTTTTAAATGTTGATATCGACTACAACACACACGGAGACTTATCCGCATATACACACGGCTATTTATCAAACTATACACACTATGAGTTAAGAAACGAGGTGCTTACATAATGGATTACAGTCAAAACTATAACCTTAAACTTCCCGAAGAATCAGACAGTTACGCTGTTGAAGATTTCAACAGCAATTTTAATCAAATTGATGAAAAGCTTTTTCGTGTTGAAGAAATCACGGGGAATAATGCTGTAGATATCTATCATCAGAGAAAAGATATCGAGACCCTTTTGTCCATGTTTATTTCTGCTTACGAAAGGCACTGTACTAATGGAAGGGATTTTCAAATTACTCAGCCGGAAGTACACGATGGCACATGCTCCATAAGTGGATATACAGGCAATGAAACAGTAATAAAAATTCCTCACTTTATAAGCGGGCTTCTAGTGACGGAAATAGGATATTACTTTGGTGCCGGAACTGCAGCGCCTGTAGAAGAAATCAAAATACCGTTTACTGTAGAGACCATAGCTGATGGAGCTTTTGAGGGTCTTACAGATCTTTTGAAAGTAACTTTTGAAAAAGGATCGAGACTAAAAAAAATCGGGTCGCGTATGTTTGACTCGATTGCCGGTATCCGCGAGCTGAGGATACCGGAAACAATCGAAACTATATGCATGGAAGCTTTTGCCTACGGCGATATTCAAACTCTTATTTTTGAAGGCACAGATAACCTGAAGTCAATCGATACCGAAGGAATCGGACATCCGGGAAACCTTTTTTCCTCGGGCACAGATATTTACGAAAATGCCGGAGCTATCAAAGAGTACATCGAGGATAACGACTTGCCAAATCGCTACTATAGACTTATAGCAAATGATAAAGCGCTCTCGAAAATTTTGCAAGAGATTCGTATTGGAAGTCAATCTATACAAGATATATTGACTCATTACGGCATTTAAAAGAGGTGACCTACATTGATTTTAAATTTCGCAGTATCTAAGCTGAAAATTTTTGCCGTTGCCGACAAGTGCAGCGCGGTAGTAGATGATAGCATAAACTACGTGCAGTGCCATTTTACTTTTTTGGACGATTTTTGGCAGGGGAAAACCGTAACGGCGATTTTTGCCGAGCATAACCCCTTTACGGACGATAAGCCCACAGGCTACACCGTGATACTGGACAGCGACAGTGCCTGTGCGGTACCTGCCGAAGTCCTCAAAGGGCGGCAGTTTAGCGTAGGGCTTATGACAGCATACGAGGAAAGCGGCGTAGTAAAGACCGTGTATAGCCTGCCTTGCACCGTACCGACCGTGCCGAGCTGCTATACCGACAGTATCGGTACACCCGGTATCACGCCGAGCCAGTACGACCAGCTTGCCGCTGTGCTGTCGGGCAAGGTAGATAAAGTCGCGGGTAAAGGGCTGTCTGAGGCAGACTATACCGCAGCGGAAAAAGAAAAACTGTCCTCGGTAGAAACAGGCGCACAGCCGAACGTCATCGAGGGTATACGCGTGAACAATGACGGTTTAGTGCCCGAGCAAAAAGTCGTGAGTTTTAGCGTGCCACAAAACACATCAGACCTGACTAATGACTGCGGTTACGTCACTTCTGCCGCTGTAGCTGAGGACATAGCGGTAGAGACAGAAGCAAGAGCACAGGCAGTAAGTGGACTGCAAGAGCAGATAGACGGCTTGGCAGCATCGTCTGACGTGGTAGATGTAGTAGGTACATATGCGGCGCTACAAGCGTACGACACTACCAAGATACACGATAACGACATCGTAAAAGTGCTATCCGATAGTACGCACGATGACGCTATCACATACTACAGGTGGACTATATCAGGCGGAGTAGGCGCTTGGACGTATATCGGCTCACAAGGTCCCTTTTACACAAAGGGCGAGGTAGACGATATAGCAAGCGGTAAAGCCGATAAAGTCTCTGAGCCGACAGTAGGTAACTTCGCCGCGCTGACTGCTACGGGCGGTATATCCGACAGCGGCTATGCTCCGTCAAGCTTTGCTCCTGCCCCTGCACAGGGTACGATATATCAATCGCTGACACGTCAGACAAACGTAGCAGTTGCAGTTGCCGATTGGATATCCGACAACACATTTTCCGACTACCCATACCGCGCGGCAATTACGCTTAACGGCGTCACATCGTCCGACTATGCAAATGTGTTCTTTTCTGCGGCAGATATAGAGGCGAATGACTTATCACCTTATACCGACACAGCTGCTGACACGGTATACATATTCGCAAGCGAAATACCGTCAGCGGCTATCACGATACCGCTTATAGAGGTGGTGAGAGTATGATATCAAAATCAAATGCGGCAAAACCCGATTACATGAAGCAAAGGGTTTTAGGTAAGTTGAAATCATATACCGTACCTGACGGCATTACCGAAATTTTGCCCTATACTTTTTATATGTGCGGATATAATAACTACTTTTTAGATTCTTCTAATTTTCCTCATTGTGAAGATACCGTTATTAATTTACCTGACAGCATAACCTCAGTAGGAACTGGCGCCTTTGCAGGTACTCAAAGAATTATTTCCAGCACTGCTGCAACTATGTTGCATATTATTCCGCATATACCATGCAATTTAATTACTGTGTCTGGCAGTGCTTTTAGCAACTGCAGTTTTCCAAACGGTTTCGTACTGCCGAGCACAGTAACAACGCTTAATAAGCAAGGAAAAGTTTTTGCCGATGTAGCTGATATACCGGGAAGCATAAAGGAAATGGGAGATCAGTATTTTTCAACATCTACATTTAAAACCGTTATTTTGCGCAACGGGATAGAAAAGTTGAACGGTAGAGTTTTCGAAATGTGCTCAAATTTAACAACGGCGAGTTTGCCAAACAGTATTATATATACCAACCCAAGTTTAACTCCATTCGCCGGTTGCTCAAGTTTGAAATTTGTGACGCTTGAACAAGGATTTAACGCATCTATCAAATTAAATAACAGTACAAAATACTCACATGACACCATACTCAGCTGGTTTGCCGCATTATATGACAGATCTGCCGATACGACAAACACCCTTACAATGG
>JAEEHZ010000081.1 GCA_016281115.1 Clostridiaceae bacterium
ATCGCTATCGTTGTTTCTACCGAAAACAATCTTGCGGACTTTACTAACCCGATTTCTTCAAACGGTACGCCTATTGTTGCGCCTGCATCGTTTAATAACGTTATTCGTTCTTACGGATATGCAAACGCGGATTACGGCACAGGCTCGAAAGTTCAGGTTGTTTCGCCGAGCGATTGCGTTGTAACGTTGACTATTGCGCCTAACACTTTAACGAGCGCAAGCGGAATAACCGTAACTGCGGAAGCAACTATCGGAAATGAACTTGTTCAAATCCCTGTAAGCGTCAATGCGACGGCAAGCGGTACGGATAATACTGCAACTTTTGTGGTTCAGAAAAACAGTCCTGTAACAGTAGTGGTAGGAGCAACGGGCTACACTTCTCAAACCGTTTCCATAACTGCTACTAACACTGCAAACGCAACGTACGCTAAAACTGTTACGCTTGTGTCGGCGGGCTAATACACAGCACCTTTTCTTGGGGGTTTTAGGGTTATCCCTGTCTTAATAAGGCGGGGATTAAAGCCCCCAACCACTCATAGATAAACGTTCTATTTTATCTCCATAAAACGGCTTTTGCAGGTTTCTCCGTTAATGAAATCTGCAACCATTAAAAGGAGTAAATTATGAATTACCCGTATTCCGACGATTATATGATTTACGATTATAAAACGCATAGATACGTTTTAACAGCAAAAGACCTTGCTGACTGTTTTAATGAAGATTTGCAGAAAAAATTTAAAGACGGAAAAGACGTAGATCCGTTTTTAAGGCAAGTTTCAGCGCGGATGTATTCGTTTATTCACCGACATAATATACACACGCTTATGCAAGATTATATTATAGCCAAAACAGCAAGCGGGCGTGAAATTATAAAAGAAGCGTTAGAACAGCAAGCGTTGTATATGCTGACAGTGGGCGATATTTCCCGTTCGCTTGACGCTAATCATAGGGCGTTAAACATAGACGAAACGGCAGAAGATACACTTTTAAGAGATATTCCCGAAATAGGTACTACAATCCTTTATACAGGATCTTTGCGGTTTTGCACAAAAGATGCGACGGAGTGGTAATTATGGGATTAACAGACGTATTAAAACTGCATTTTGAAGAACGTTTGTCTGCAACTTATTACCCGATTATTCCTGAAACACCAAAAGACGGCGGTGAGTTTTTTCATTATGACATTATAAACGAAAGCGATCGCGCCTATGCGACAATGCTTGAAAATATTAAGACCGACCGCACCGTTATGACGATAAAAACGGACGATAAAATCGAGTTTAAGACGACGGGTTATATTGCAACGCAAGACGGGCTGTTTTGGCAGATAGACGGTATTATTAAAGCCGTAAAACACGAGAACACAAAGGAAGCGTTAAGGTTCTTAAAAGAGACGGTGCAGACGGCGTATATTATGCGGCTTATCGAAGTAGATAATCCGTGGGAGTTAAAATAATGGATTTTATAGAAGCGTGTTTGCGGGGCGTTCAGACAGTAAGAGACCGCGCGCCGATAAATACGGGGAATTTAAGGTATAACGCCGTGAACTACGAACAAAGGGATGAAAACACTTTTGTTATTTACGTTGATTATTACGACGCGAAATCAAAAAGCGGAATCGCGTGGTATATGCCTTATACGAACGAACCGTGGGTAAGTCCTAAATGGAACGGAAAGAAAAACCCTAACGAAGGTTGGTGGCAAGACGCTGCGGAAAAAGTAGCGCAAGAAATAGCGGACGCGCTTGGTGGAGAAATATTATGATAAATCTAAAAACACTTGCGAATAAACTCGAAGAAAAACTTAACAACACAAATCTTCAAGGCGTGGTGTTTTCAATAAAAGCCGACACAAAAGCGTTTGAAAAAGCACTTCGGCGCGGCAACGCGATAACGGAAATAGTGAACGGCTTACTTGTGCAGCAAACTTCCGAACAGACCACTTTAACCGACGGACAAGTTTTTGCGACGGTCGGGTGTAGATTACAGGTTATATTCCGTCTTAAAGGCGGATTTCCCGATGAAAATCAAGAAATTATCGATCCCGAAACTAATCAAGTGGTGGAAACGATAGAAGGGAACTACGCACGAATACAAAGAGTACGGGACGCGCTGACGACTGCTTTCCAGGAAAACACCCAGGAACCCCTGCAAGACAGCAGCGGCAGGACTTTTCTTGTCACTACGATTTATTCTTTTGCGGACACAGGCGTAAGAATGCAATCGCCGCAACTTGGCGACAGTTTTTCTTTTTCGGCGTCTATTGCGTATTTTATCGTACAAAACGGCATAAACACGCAAAACGTTAAGTACAGGCTTGACGGAAAGTTAATACCGTTCCAAACTAACACGGCTTACAGAACGCCTACAATGGACGGAAACGTTTACGCAGACAGTCTTAACGGCGCAGTAAAAAACATAGCGTCGCAGTCGATATTTAACATAAGTTTTCAACTTCCGGCAATAGATAATGAAATCACCCGCGCAATGTTTAAGTGGCTTTTTAAGGGCAGTCTTAACACTTGTCATATATTAAATGTCACTTACCCCATATTCGGCGCTGCTGACGAAACCGACAGTTATTTAGTCACTTTCGGGGAAAACAACGCGGCAGGCGAAACGATAAAAAATATAGGTCAAACGTTGACGCTTGTCGAGTGTACCGACGATTATGAAATAGTGGACATTCCCGACAGTTATTATATCTACGAACGCACGGGGGCAAATTTAACGAGAATTACCGTCAGCGGAACGGCGGGCGCGTCAGTTTATAACTTTAATTCAAAACAATTCGGCTACTTGAAAGCAGCAGAAGGAGAAACGCCTGCGGAATCAACGCTTACGCAGTTTTCGATAGCAACGGGCGACGTGATAATTTCTACTGCGGCGCTTGAAGGCACAACGGGATGGACAGTTATTCAAACAGACGCATATAGGCAAGAAGAAATAGAGTAAAAGATACCGGGTGCATAATGGACAGAGAGTATCAGATAGTTGTAAAAAACGAAGGCGTTAAAAGTACGCGTTCACCGATAGCGGGCGACACTACCGACAGCGACACCGAAAAGGGAAAAGGACTTTTAAGCAAAAACGCGGCAAAAGCCTTTATGGGCGGTATGGTAGCATATAGAACAGTTAAGACGTTTGCAAATCAGATCGTCTCGCATGAAATATCTATGGTGCAGTTGCACACAGGTTCAAACGAACAGCAAGAACGCGCTAACTTTACCCGCGATATGATAAGCAAAGGCGTAGGAATACTTGAAACAGGTCTTATGGCGGGGCTTGTCACGGGCAACGTATTAGGCTTTGTGGCAGGCGTCGCAATGGGTGCAACAAGCACAGTCATATCTTACGCGCAAAACCAAGACCGAATCAACACTCAAAGAACGCTTGAAAATCAGTCTATTCAAATGAATTATATTCGTGCGGGCGCGCGTGGTTCAAGGGGTGCGATATGATGACGTTTAATGTGGAAATTTACGACGAAAACGCCAAAGTATGGGCGGATTATTCAAAATATGCGGTTTTTCCCGTTAAAATGGCAAACTTGCTTGACGAACAACTTGATGAAGCGGAATTGACGTTGAAGAACGTGCCTATACCGTTCTTTAAGCCCTTAATGCTTGTAAGGCTGACTTTTAACTATTCGTCGTCGAAAAAGTATAGTTATGATTATTTTAATAAAGTAGTGATTCGCGCGGAATCGGAGACGGTTAATTCCTTTAGCGACAGCGTTATTACGCAGCAGTATAAAAAAGAATTTATTGTTTGCAACGATAACGCTACGGAAGTTATGGGATTAAAAATAAAGCGCGGCGCAAATGCGGGAAAACCTGTATTTAATCATCAACTTTATTTGATAGAACAGACAAAAATAGCTGAAGGGTTTATAG
>JAEEHZ010000082.1 GCA_016281115.1 Clostridiaceae bacterium
GGAACAGGTGGACCCTCAGCGTCATCAACACCAACTGTTTTTCACAGGGGATAACCCCCAAGTGCCTGATTATTATACCACAAGTTTTATGAAAGTCAATACTTTTAAAAAATTTTTTTACGTTTTTTTACTTTATGTAAGAGAAAATAAATGCGGTCAAAACCCTGAACGATCTTGACCGCAAAATATATTGTTATACCGTTTTAGATCAAAGCTCGGTAATAAGCTTTGCGATGTATTTTTGGATAGTTGTAACGTCTTCCATTGTTACCTTACTGTCGCCGTTTACATCAGCGCTTGATTCTTGTGCAGATGTAAGATCAACAAGCTTTGCAATAGCCTTCTGAACCATTGTAACGTCTTCCATTGTTACCTTTGTGTCGCCGTTTACGTCACCCTTGCCGCCTGCAGCGGGTTTTGTTTTTGTTGTGCCGTATTCGCCGTCGCCCCAATAGTAATACCAAACGCCGTCTCTAATAGCTTTAGCATGTGAAAATTCGTTTTCAACCATATTTTCGGGGTTGGGTATGAATATCATATTGTTGAAATTAAGAGTTTCAAAATCATCGGAATAGCGCGGGAATACCTTTGTATCTGAGCCGTAAGGGATCTCATCGCCCTTGAGATAGCCTTCCATATTGATATTGTTTATCTGGTGACCGTTTACAGGATCGATAGAAGCGTCTACAAAAGAGTTGAACAATATAGTAGGAGTAGTAAAAGCTTCGTCTTTCGTATCTTCATTTTCCTGCCATACCTGAACCTTGAATACTCTTTGACCGTCTTCGCACTTATATACGCAATTGTCGGGTGTTATTTCAATTCCGGGCCAAGCTGCGTTTTCCTTCGGTACCCAATAATAAAGTCCGATACTGTCGTTAGTTGTAAACCAATCTGCGGGAGCCATTACATAATAGGTATAGTATTCACCGTCAGCGTCAACGCCTTCTTCGGCAGCAGCGCTTATAACCGCAACGGAAGCCAGCATACCTATAACAAGTAACAAGCTCAATAATTTTTTGAACATTTTAAAGTCCCCCTTAAAGTAAATCATAATTATTTATTAACACTGCGTTTTGCAGTATAATACAAAGTTAATTTAGTCTATATCGGTCTTTTCGCGTCTTTTTCCCAAAACCAGTATAACAACTATTCCTATAAGCAACACGGCTATAACGCAACAAATGATTATTACGGTAGTAGCCTGTGAATCGGCAGCGGAGTAAGGCGCGCTGTCACTTGCGGTAATGTCGGCTCCGTTTTGAGTGCCGTTTTGCGCGGAAGCCGTGCCGCCGTTTCCTGAAGGTGAAGACGGGTCGGCGTTTATGCTGCCCTTAGACTTGTCCACAAGCTCGGTGCTTCCTTTATAAGTATTTAACTCAACATCTTCTTTGATTTTATAATCCGTGCCTTCGATCATTGTAACACTGTCTGTATTATATATCTCAATAAATTCAAACTGGAGGGTTATATCCGTGTCAGCTTTCTCAGGTACATCATTTACCAAAAAATTAAGTGTGATTACCTTGTTGTCATCCTCAAAATAGAGGTGGTCTACACCATCGGCACAGTTGAACAAAAATCTGTTCTCAAGCGCCTCGTTATATATAGAGCCTATCAACGCAGAGCCGAACTGTATGGACTCTTGCTTTTTGTTGCCCGAAATAAGCGCCAAAACCGTGTCGTCATATACAACATGGGCGTTTATCGCCATTACATCATTCTTCAAATCTTCTATTGAAACGGTGTATGTAACTATGTCGCCTGCCTTTATCTGTTTGTCACCTATTTTATATGTTGTGCCGTCGGCGTAAGCTGTTACAGCCGAAAGCATGATTATCAATAAAACGAATAATATCGACAATGTCTTTTTCATATTACTTAGATCTCCCAAATACATTAATTCTATTTCTTTGCCTTTGACTTTGATTTACTTTTCTTTTTCTCTGAATTAAATCTCACAAAGAAAACAATTATAACCGCCACGCCTGCAACGGCAACTGCTATCACTGCACAGATAACGATTAAGGAAGCTGTATCGGTGCCTGCGTTATCTTTGCTTTCGGAATTTGCTATATTGTCCGCTTCGGCAACAAGCGGGTCTGTGCCGAAAGGTTCGCCGTTAACATAAACATTCGCAAAAACATTTGATTTATCAATATAAACGACCTCATCGCCGCTGAAATCGAATAGTTCTTCCATATAATAGTCTATTTTGGCAGTAGCTTCTTTTGTGGCGTTGAACTCTACGTCGAGAATTTTAAGTCCCTGTGACAGATCCGTGCCTTTTATGCCGTCTGCATACGTTGCAACGATAGTTCCCGTTCCCGATTCATCTGCGTTGAGTATACCGCTCGGCAGATCGGACATTTCCGCAAGCTTTGTTTGTCCGTCATAAGCTATCTCAAGGCAGTCAATATCATAATCAACAGTTAAGTTAACGCCTGAAAGCGTATAATCCGATGCCTGAACGTAAACACAATATCTTACTTTATCCCCTGCCTGAACCGCAACGCTGTTGCTGTCCCTTTCGGCAGCACTTGCACAAGCCGCGCTGACAAGCACGCAAAACGTAAGCAAAAGGGATATAATAACGTGAAGTGATCTTTTCACTGTCGCGCTCCTCTCTGGCTTTTTAGTGCATTATAGCACAACTGCACTAAAAAGTAAAGATAAAACTGATAAACTTTGATGTTTTTTTATAAGAAATTGCTGTAATTTTTTTACTAAATATTGAATAAAGTGTTTTCTTTTACAGAAACATATGATATAATTAGTTGGTTTATAATATCTTAAGTTACAGTGATTGAAGGGATTATTAATGCGAAAAACCAATATAAATAACTATCTTGAAGACAGCAGTACGGCAAACGCAAAAAAAGCCACACGCTCGGCTTTTTGGTGTTTTAAATCGGTTTTGTCTTTCCTTTTTAAAATGCTGCTTGGTTTGCTTTGTGTGTGCGTTGTAGCGGGAATAATCGTAGGCGCTTCCATTGTAATGTACATCGTTGACCTCTCCAATGAGCCGACGGGGATTGATCTGAGAGCAAGAAAGCTTAATTTAACCAGCTATATATATGTTTATGATAATGACGGAAATCCGCAGGAATATCAGCAGCTTTATTCAAGCGAAAACAGAGTGTGGGTAGACTACAAAGATATCCCCAAACATATGACAGACGCTATTATTGCAATAGAGGACAAGCGTTTTTTAGAGCATAAAGGTGTTGACTGGGTGCGCACGGGCGGAGCGGTCATATCTTTGGCGACGGGAAAAGACAGCTACGGCGGCTCTACTCTTACACAGCAGCTTATCAAAAATATAACAAAAGACAACGAAGCGAGCATAACCCGTAAGCTGAGAGAGGTTTTCAGGGCATTAAAGCTTGAAAAAGAATATTCAAAAGATGAAATAATAGAAGCTTATCTTAACATAGTAAACTTCGGCGGAAACAACGGAGGAATACAGGCTGCCGCAAATATGTACTTTGACAAGGACATTCAGGACTGTTCAATAGCGGAATGTGCGGCAATCGCGGGAATTACTCAAAATCCCTCTTTGTATAATCCCATCTACTATCCCGAATATAATAAAAAGAGAAGAGAAATTGTTATCGGGCAGATGTACGAACAGGGCAAAATAACAAAATCCGAATACAAACAGGCTATGCTTGAATCGGAAAATATGAAATTTGCATGGTCCGAAACGGAAAAAGACGAAGAAGATTATGATCCCGATGAGGAGTCAAATTCTACTCAGAATATTCAAAACTGGTATATAGACGCAATGATCCGTCAGCTTGAACAGGATCTTGCGGAGAAATATAACACAAGTATAGAAGTTGCAGAAGAAAAGCTTTATACCGAGGGTTTGAAGATATATTGCGCCGTAGACCTCGATATGCAAAAATATGCCGAAAATTATTTTCTTAACTGGGAGACCCCATACGACGAAAATATAGAAGCAGGCTACACAATGATAGGCATGGACGGCAGAATTATTGCAACTGTGGGCAGCAGAAACGAAAAAACGGGTAATCTCCTGTTTGACAGAGCAAACACTGCGGCATTGCAGCCCGGTTCCACCATCAAACCAATAGGCGCATATCCCCTGACAATTGAAAACAGCATTTACAATTTCAGCTCGCCTGTTGTCGATCAGGCGATAGAAGAATGGGACTACACCGACGGATACTGGAAAGCGGGTCCTCATAACTGGTACGGATATTACGTAGGTCAGCTTGCCCTTTGCGATGCGATAGAGTGGTCGAGCAACGCGGCGGCGGCAAGAGCCTTGCAGCGTGTAGGTGTGGCAAACAGCTACTCATTTGTTACGGGCAAACTCGGATTTTCCCACCTTGCAGAACAAGACGGTAAAAACCTCGCCGGACTCTCGATAGGCGGTCTTAACGGCGGTGTTACGGTAACCGAAATGGCATCGGCATACTCAATATACGGCACAGGCGGAAGATATTACAAGCCTTACACGTATTATTATGTTACAGACCAAAATGATAATATTGTTCTTGACAACAGAGATAATTATTCCGTCAAGGCTTTGTCTGAAGAAACGGCGTATATAATGAACCGCCTTTTAAACTATAACGTAAACAATTCCACTCACACTCGCGCAGGCTATACAAGGGTAAGCGGATGGGATACAATAGGCAAAACGGGTACCACCGATGAAAACAAGGACAGTTGGTTCTGCGGACTTTCGCCTATTTGCGCGGCTGCTATATGGACAGGATATGACAATCCGCGATCAATAAACGCTCCAAACTACGCCGTTGACTGCTGGCAAGACTTAATGGAACACTATTTATCGGATAAATCGGTATCCGAATATAAAGTATGTGAAAATGTCACGACTGCAAGATTTTGCA
>JAEEHZ010000008.1 GCA_016281115.1 Clostridiaceae bacterium
GTAACAGTGCCGCCCAGTTGACCCAAGGGATTGCCTATAGCTATTGCGGTGTCGCCGACCTTTAGCGCTTCGCTGTCGCCGAATACGGCAGGGGTGAGGTCTTCGGCGTTGATTTTGATTATTGCAACGTCAAGGGTAGAGTCGGAGCCGATAAGCTCGGCATCAAAGCTTTTGCTGTTTCTCAAAGTAACGGAGATACTGCGTGCGTTTTCTATAACGTGATTATTTGTGATGATGTAGCCGTCTTTGCTTATTACAACGCCGCTGCCTGCGCCGCTTGTAATATATTGCTGCATAAATGAGCCTGTGGCAACGGATTCGGTCGTTATCTCAACAACGCTGTCGGCCGCCTTTTCGGTTATTTCCGCAACGGACAGATCGGGTGTTGAAGATGTTGCAGTCGCAGAAGCACTTTGACGCTCTACCTGATTTATGGTTAATCCCGATGAATTGCTTTTAGACATTTTGTTTACAAGGTAAGCTCCCCCAATGCCTGCAAAGCCCGACAAAAGTATGCATATTACCATAAACACGGCTGCCGAGCGTACAGTTAAGCTTTTACGCTCTTTTTTTTGCTTCGGCTGTTTTTTTGCGGCGGCACTTTGGGTTGAAGTCGGGTTTACAGGGGGAGTGTAACCGTTTGCACTTTGGTACGGTCTGAAATTATCATATCCGTAAGGAGCATTGTAGTTATTGAATGAGTTTTCTTCATTTTTTGGCAGAGGTGCGCTCTGCCCCGGAAGGCCATTGTAGCCGTCTGCGTAATAGTTATCATTTTCCGGAGAAGAATAATAGTTTTCTTTATATTGTGAGTAGCCTGTTTCATCTGCTTTGTCAGACTCAGTCGCGTCTGCGTTGCTATGTGCGTTATCCTGAAATAATTCGTTTTCAGCCTCGTTTGAATGGGTATTCTGTTCATCAGAAAATGAATGATTATCGGATAGTGCGTTTTGATGGGGATAATCATTAACTTGGTTTTGGTGATTTGCGTTGTAAGAGTTATTTAAAGAGTTTTCGTAATTATTCTCTCTTTCATAATTATTGTCTGTCATAATATTTGACCTCGCTTTCTTTGGTTGATGGCATTATTATAATTGCCCAAACTTAAAAAATCTTTAAAAATATATATTAATTCATTTTTTTTTGGAAAAAATACAGCCGCAATAATTTTGCCTGTAAAGACCGTGCTTTTTGGACAATTCTATTGAGCGTTTGTAGCCGTCGTTCTTTTTAAAATCCGAACACATATATTTTACGCCCACACGGTCACCGATATTAATTCCGATATTGTTTATGTCGCGTGCGATCTTTAACGGACTTAAAGTGAGCGTGGTGGCAAAATAATCAAAGCCGTTTTCTTTGGCTGTTAAAGCGGTTTTTAAAAGTCTCAGTTCAAAACACTTTAAACAGCGCTTGCCTCTTTCGGGTTCGTTTTCAAGCCCCTTTACCGTTTCATAATACACATCGGGCTCATAATCGCCGTTTATAATGTTTATCGGCAGGGGAGAATCAAATTCCGAGATAAACCTTTCAAGCTCCGATTTTCTGTAATGATATTCTTTGTCGCTTTCGATATTGGGATTGTAAAAGTAACACGTTATCAAAAAATAATTTGACAAATATTCAAGCACACTGCTGCTGCATGGCGCACAGCAACAGTGAAGAAGCAGTTTTAAAGGCTCATTTAAAGATTTTGAGAAAAGCGCGATTTTTTCGGTTTCTTTGCTGTAATTGATACTGTTCATTAGCTTATGTCCTTTATATTATCGGTCCGTTGCTAATAATATCACAACAAAAAAGGTTTTACAATAATAAAAAAATTAAATAAATTTTGTAAGGTTTCAAAAATTGACAATTTTTACCAATTTTGGATGTTAATATATGTGTGTCGAAAGGACAAGCAACAAGCACGGGGGTGAATAAAAGATGCTCAGAAAAGCAAACGAAGATAAAATAATCCAAATACCCATAATCAAGATAAAGCCTGCCAAATATCAGCCGAGAAAAAGCTTTAACGAAACAGAGCTTACGTCTCTTAAAGAAAGTATAATACAAAACGGTATTTTACAGCCCCTTGCGGTAAGGCAGTTAAACAGGGGCGAATATGAGCTTATTGCAGGGGAACGACGTCTGCGTGCGGCTATGTGGGCAGGGCTAAGCACCGTGCCGTGCGTTATTGTAAACTGCGGTGACAAAAAAGCCGCCATACTTTCACTTATGGAAAACATACAGCGCTCGGACCTTAATCCTTTTGAAGAGGCAGAGGGCATAAAGAAGCTCATGACCGAGTTAAGCCTAACACAAGAGCAAATAGCCGTAAAGCTCGGTAAGAAACAGTCTACGGTCGCAAACAAATTAAGACTTTTGCGCCTTAGTGAAGACGAACGCCTGTGGATAACAAAGGAAGGCCTATCGGAACGCCACGCACGTGCATTGCTTGCCATTAACGACCCTGCGCTTAGAAAAAACGTGCTAAGCAGAGTTATCGTAAATAAGCTGAACGTTATTCAAACCGAAGAACTTGTAAAAGAAACATTGTCGGATAATTTGTACGGAAAAACAGAGCAAAAGCATCACACAGAGCGAACAGCTGTTGTAAAAGATGTGAGAATATTTATGAACACGATAAACAAAGCGCTTGATACAATGAAGCGCTCGGGGATCCACGCAAACGCTAAAAAGCTGGAAACCGAAGACTATATCGAGTATTCGGTTAGAATACCCAAAAGCAGCCCCAAAGGCTGTAAACCGGCATAATAAATGCCGTATTAAATTAGCTTTCTTCTATATATACTCATACCCATTTCCTTATCTAAACCCCTTACACAAAAGACTGCACATTATATAAGTGCGGTCTTTTGCGTTTTTGGCAGAAAATTCTTGTAATGAAGATATGCGTGTGATATAATTGCAATTGTGTTACTATGTATATAGGTGAGAGAAACAAAGATGCTTGAGAGTATAAAGATATCCGGTGAAGTGGAAAATATAATATACAAAAACAGCGAAAACGGATATACGGTTATCGACATAAACGTTGCCGAAGGTCTTGTTACCGCGGCAGGCGTTATGCCAAATGTTTTTGCGGGTGAACAGCTTGTGCTTACGGGCGCTTATAAAAATCATCCTAATTACGGCGAGCAGTTTGTTGTATCGGGCGTTGAGAGGAAAACGCCCACGGAAGCCGCGTCTATACTTAAATATCTATCAAGCGGAGTTATAAAGGGCATAGGCGCCGTAACCGCCGCCGCGCTTGTTAAAGAATTCGGCGCAGAAACGCTTGACATAATGAGAAACAGCCCGGAAAGGATATCAAAAATAAAAGGGATCTCAAAAGAAAAAGCCAAAAGCTTTGCAAAACAGCTTGAAGATATACAGGGCCTTGATGAGCTTAACGATTATCTTGTAAAGTATAAGCTTTCATCATCGGATTGTATAAAAATATGGAGAAACTTGGGCGCAAAGGCGATAACGTCAATACAAAGCAACCCTTATGTATTATGTATTCCCGAGATAGGCATAAGCTTTGAGCTTGCCGACAGAATAGCATCTGAAAATGAAGATTTCAGAATAAGTGAATACAGGATCAGGGCGGCGCTGACGTATGTTTTAACTGCAAACAAAAATAACGGTCACACCTGCCTGCCAAAGGACAAGCTTGCACAGATAACGGCGCAGTATATAGAGCTTGATGTGCAAACCGTTCTTGATGTTTTGGAGATAATGGCTGAGGACAACAGCCTTAAAACAGATGAATTAGACGGCAGAGAATTTATATTTTTGCCCGAGCTTTTTGACGCGGAAGCGTATGCCGCGGCAAGGATACAAATGATGCTCCGATACCCTGCCGCAAGGATAACAAATATCGACGAAGAAATAGCGGAAATAGAAGATACCTGCAATATAAAATACGCCGCCCTGCAAAGAGAGGCAATAGAACAGGCGTTATCAAAAGGATTACTCATACTCACGGGCGGACCGGGAACGGGAAAAACAACGACCCTAAACGCAATTATAAAAATACTTAAAAAGAACGGAGAAAAGGTGTTTTTGGCGGCTCCCACGGGCAGAGCCGCTCACAGAATGAGCGAGCTTACAGGCTGTGAGGCAAAAACCATACACAGGCTTTTGGAGGTTTATTGGGCAGACGAGAATACACCCAAATTTAAGAAAAACGAGCGAAATCAGCTTTCTTGTGACGCGCTTGTGCTCGACGAGCTTTCTATGGTGGATTCTCAGCTTTTTGAATCGGTAGTGCGTGCGTTGCCTATGGGATGCAGGCTGATTATGGTGGGCGACAGCGATCAGTTGCCATCTGTCGGTCCCGGAAATGTTTTGGGAGACCTTACAGCATCGGGAGAAGTACCCGTTGTTGCGCTTAAAGAGATCTTCAGGCAGTCTATGAGCAGCCTTATCGTAACAAATGCCCATAAGATAGTAAACGGAGAAATGCCCAGACTTGATATAAGAAACAGCGACTTTTTCTTTTTGGAGAGCGCCTCTACGGATGTGATATCAAATACCGTAGTGGATTTATTTAAGAACAGACTGCCGAAAAGCTATGGGTATTCTTCGTTTGACGATATACAAATATTATCACCCGGGAAAAAGGGTGATCTTGGAACAATTGAGCTTAACAAAAAGCTTCAGCTTGCCGTCAACCCGCCGCAAAAAAATAAAAAGGAAATAAACATAGGCGGCAAGATCTTCCGCGAGGGCGACAAGGTCATGGTAATGCGAAATAACTATGATATTTCGTGGACAAAGGACGACGGTGAGACGGGAGAGGGAATTTTTAACGGCGACGTGGGTATACTTGTTGAAATAAATAAATCTTTGGGTAATCTAAAGGTCCGTTTTGACAACAAAACAGCTGTTTTTACATTAGACGATATTTCCGATCTGGACTTAGCGTATGCGGTTACGGTACACAAAAGCCAGGGAAATGAGTTTGAGGCGGTAATTATACCGATGTATAAAAGCACGCCTAAGCTGTATTACAGAAATTTGCTTTATACAGCCGTTACGCGTGCCAAAAAGCTGCTTATACTTGTGGGATTGCCCTCTACCGTAAGATATATGGTTGATAACAACAGGCGCACGCTGAGATACACCGCGCTCAAATATTTTTTGACGAGATAATTATATGACTTTATTTGAAAGAATAGATTTTTTGATCTTTCCGCCGAGGTGCCTGTGCTGCGGCAGTATTTTAAAATATGTTCCGTCAAATGAAACAAAGTTTAAAGACGGATATAATTTTGAATATACCTGTGACAAATGCTTTCCGTTAATTGGCTTTGAAAACTATTTAACCAAAATTGATGAAGATGTGGATTGCTATTCTGCGTTTGAATATGCAAAACAGCCGAAAAATATTGTCTTATCCTTGAAGTATAACGGTCTGAGAGATACCGCGCTTCAGCTTGCGAGAATTTTATCTTACCAGCTTAAAGCCCATTCCGATATAAAAGAATTTGACTGTATTACTTACGTTCCGTCGAGCTTTTCAAAGATGAGAAAAAGAGGGTTTAACCAAGCCGAGCTCGTGGCAAAATACATAAGTAAACTATTGGATTTACCATGTGAAAATTTACTTAAAGTTAATAAAAAGCACGAGGCTCAGCACACGCTGGGTCTATATGAAAGAGAAACAAATGTAAAAGACGCTTTTAAAGCAAAAGAAAATTTAGATAAAAAGCGAATACTGTTGATAGATGATATAGTAACAACGGGCAATACATTGAAAAGCTGTGCGCGTGCGCTGAAAACAGCCGGAGCCGAAAGCGTGTATTGCGCTACCGTGTGCAAAACGTTAAAGAGGTGAAAAAGAATGAATGTTGATATTGCGCTGGATTTCGGCAGCAACAGTACAAGAATTATGGTCTTCGGAAAAGATGAGATATTTGAAGAGCCGTCTGCGGCAGCTTATGATGTGACCGGCGGTGAGCTGATCGCCTTCGGTAAAGAGGCGTTTGATATGATAGGCAGAACTTCCGACCGCATTAAGATAATATATCCCATAGAAAAGGGAGTTGTAACTGATTTTGACGCCGCCCTTGCTATGACAAAATATTTTCTGAGAAAAGTTACTTCTAAGAAAATGTTATCGGGCAGGGCAGTGCTTAACATACCCGAGGGGATAAGCGATCTGGAGATATATAATCTTGTAAGCCTTGTGAATTTTGCGGGGATAAAAAAGGTTTATTTGATAAACACCTGCAAGGCGGCTCTTATCGGCGCAGGATGCGACATATTGGCGCCGAGAGGAAGATTTTGTATAGATATAGGCGCAGGAAGTACAAAACTCGGCGTTATGTCTCTCGGCAGCGATTCTTCGGTAAGACGTGCCGAGCTTTGCGGCGGCGCTCTTGATGACCTTGTAATAAAATACGCAAAAACAAAATACAACCTGCTTATAGGCAGACATACGGCGCGCTTGGCAAAGGAAAAGCTTTGCTCTGCAAGAGAACCGTCTGATTTGCTGTTCTATAAGCTTAAGGGCAGAAATATTAAAACGGGTTTACCTTTCGCGGTTGAGATAAGCAATTTTGAACTGCTCTCAATGTCCGAGAACTTTGCCGCGGAAATATCCTTACTGATACAAGGCGCGCTAAACGGCGCACGCCCCGAGATAGTGAGCGATATATACACAAACGGTATTGTTATCACGGGCGGAGCTTCCGATATGACAGACCTTGACAGATATATAGAGACACGTCTCGATATCAAAACGGTACATCCCGAAAACAGCAGGCTATGCGTAATAAAAGGGTGCGAGCGCGCATTCGCTATGCTTAAAAATGACGAAAAGCTTTCTCCTTTGAGATTGGCTTCGACCAAAATGTCTTAATTACAGAAAACGGCGGTGAATAAAATGAAAAAATTAATATCAATTATGTTGTGTTGCGCTATGGCGGTATTACCATTGTGTGCGTGCCAAAAGGACAATAATTCTTCATCAAACGGGTCGGGCACCGAGAGTATGTCAAAGCAGGGAGAATTTGTGTATAACGACCCTATCAACACATTAACACCCGTGGCTTCTCAGGATAAATACAGAAATGTTTACGAACTTCTTCTTTACACGTATTCAGACTCAAATGGAGATGAAACGGGCGATATAAACGGTCTTATCTCAAAGCTTGATTATTTAAACGACGGAGACCCTGCCTCGGGTGAAGATTTAGGTGTAGACGCAATATGGATGCTTCCGTTTACGGCGGCTAAGTCTTATCATAAATATGACACTTACGATTATTATCAAGTGGACGAAGAATACGGCACGCTTGAAGACTTTAAAAAGCTTACGGATGAGTGCCATAAAAGAGGCATAAAGGTAATAATGGACTTAGCTCTTAACCATACGTCCACCGAACACGAATGGTTCAAGAAAGCCCGTGAAGAACTTGCAAACGGCAAAACCGACGGTTACGCGCAAATGTACAGCCTTATATATTCTGAGGACAAGCCCGCATATTTTGCAGGCGTACCCGAAGCGGAAAACTGGTGGTATGAATGTAATTTTATGCCGTCGTTCCCCGAACTCAACTTAAGTTCTGATATGACCCGCAAAGAAATAGAGAATATCATAAAATATTGGACGGAAAACGGTGTGGACGGATTCAGACTGGACGGCGTAAAGTATTATAATTCCGTAAACAAAGAATCCACAGATAAAACAGACGCAATAGAGTTTTTGGGCTGGCTCAACGAAACAGCGCAAAAATATAATCCCGATGTATATTTTGTGGGAGAGCTTTGGGATTCTTCCACTACCATAAAAAAGACTTACGCTTCGGGAATAGACAGCCTTTTTAATTTTGACGGCTCAGGCTCAACCGGCAAATACGCAAACGCAATAAAGACCAACAACGTTTATAAAATGGTAAGCAGCGTTTTGCGTTTTCAAAATTCTGCGTGCGAAAGAAACGAGAATTATATAGATGCAAATTTCCTTTCCAATCACGACCAAATGCGTATAGCCGATACACTTACAGAGCCATATGAGCAAAAGCTTGCGGCGGCAATGTATATGCTCTCTCCGGGCAACAGCTTCATTTATTACGGAGAAGAGCTTGGTTTAGGCGGCACAATAGGTACACAAGACGCCTCTTACAGAACTGCTATGGTGTGGTCGTCGACCGACAGCGACACCGCGGCAGGTCCTCCTCCGGGATATGAGGTGTCTAACATCCCTCAGGGCGGCGGCGTAAAGGAACAGCTGAAAGACAGCGAATCCGTGCTTAATTTTTACAGAAGGATAATAAAGCTGAAAGAGATAAACCCTGAGATAGCAAGAGGAAGAATAACTCAGGCTCTTGATCTCGGCAACCCGAAACAAGCGGGATTCTGTGTTGAATACAATAACGAAAAAAAGGTTGTTTTGTTTAATATCGCAGATGAAACAGTGACCGTAGAATTACCCGATGATATTTTAAAGGATATTGAGCTTTACGGCGACCTGTATGCAGGCAATACCGAAGATTATAAGACGCTTGATATAAGCGGCGGCAAAATAACAATGCCACAATACAGCGTTGTTGTTTTGGGTGAGAAAAAGTAAATTATATTTGATTTGTAAATAACGACAATGTATGGTATATTTATCAGCGGAAAATACATTATCTGAAAGGACAGAGACATAATGAATAACGAAGAAAGCAAGATAAACGGTTTGGAAAACACACAGGCCGAAAACGAAGGACCGGTGGCAGATAAAGAAGATCTATACGAAGAAAAAGCAGATGTTGTTGAAGCTATCGGTGTTGGAAACGCTTCCGAAAAAGAACCTTTACTGGAAGAAGTAAACGGTATTGCCGAAGACGCAACTGAAGATGAGCAGGAAAGTGACTTTTCAGAAGGAAATGAGGAACAGCTTCTTGAGAATGAAGAACCGAAAAAAGGCGGAATAAACACCTCGCTTAAAATAGCGGCAGGCATACTTGCTGCGTTTGCGGCAGTTTTTGCGGTTTTTATGCTTGTGTTTAACCCCACTCCCGAAAAGGCTCTGAAAAACAGCGGTTTGCTCGGTGATTGGATAAACAGAACAGGGGATATAGTTGCGTTTTACAGCTTTGAAGAAGACGGTAAGCTCACGCTTACCACAAGTACGCTGGAAAACATATCGGGCTTTGCAATTGACCCCGATACAGACAAAACATTTTACATATACACTTACGGCGAAGACCCCGAGCAGACTAAAACCGGCTCTTTGCAGTATGACGTGTATAATGAAGACGGCGTTGAAACATTGAAAATATATTCGGAAAATACAGAGGGCAGCGAGTTTTATTTACAACGCAGCGAGTTGCCTGACGATTTACTGAAACCCGATGAAAACTTCAAATACGATGAAACTCTTTGCGGCGAATGGCATAACGATGAAAAAGATCTGGCTCTGAAATTCGGCAAAGACGGACTTATAACTTTGGATTTTTCTGCTGTTGTTTATAACGGAACATATACCGCAGAGGACGGCAAAGTAGATTTTACTTATTATAACAGTTTTTCCGAGGATTCAAAGGCCACGGAGACTTTCTATTATCAGGTGGACGGCGACAAATTGAAGTTCTATACCACTCAGCCTTCAGATGACGCTCAGGCCGTAGAATTTGTAAAGACAGAGAGCAATGGCGAATAAAAAACCCTTCCATTTTACATAGTATTATACAGAGATTTACAATAACTTGCATTTTTTTGATAATTATAGTATAATACCAACCGGTTTGCATTTTGCAAATATCATATACGTACCTTTGGAGGTAAAATAATGAAATATAAACTTACCGTAGCTCAGGCAAAGGAGCTTATAGAATCAAAGATCTCCCATTATTACGGAGTAACACCCGAAGACGCTACAAACGAACATTATTATAAATCTATCGTTCTTATTGTAAGCGATCTTATGAAAGAGGCTTACAAAGAATTCCACGGCAAAGCCAAAAAACAAAACAAAAAGACAGTTTATTATCTTTGTATGGAGTTTTTGATGGGAAGGTCCCTCAAAAATAATCTGTATAACCTTGGGTTAGAAAACACAATGGCTTCGGCACTTTCTAAATTCGGTGTAAAGCTTGAAAACATTTACGAAGAAGAACCCGACGCAGGTTTGGGTAACGGCGGCTTGGGAAGACTTGCAGCGTGCTTTTTAGACGGACTTGCAACACAGTGCTACCCCTCTATGGGTTATTCGTTAAGATATGAATACGGAATTTTCAGCCAAAAATTTGTTGACGGCTGGCAAACGGAGCTGCCCGATTTCTGGTTGCCCGGCGGTGCGGTATGGCTTCAGCCCGCGCCCGAAAAATCTTTTGATATCAATTTCAACGGACATTTAGAGGAATCTTGGGATAACAATATCCACAAGGTGAATCTTGTTGAGCCTACAACCGTTACAGCCGTGCCTTACGATATGTACGTTTCGGGTATGAACGGCAAGGGGATAAGCAGACTTCGTCTTTGGGCTGCACAGGGCAAGCACTTTGATATGAAGCTTTTCAATGACGGTCAATATATGCGCGCAATTGAGCAAAACGCTATGGCTGAAAGCATTACAAAAGTGCTTTATCCGGGAGACAACCACGCAGAGGGCAAGAGCTTGCGCCTTAACCAGCAATATTTTCTTGTAAGCGCTACAATACAGGATATTATAAGACGTCATTTAAGAGATTACGGTACGCTTGATAATTTCTCGGATCTCGTAACTATCCATATGAACGATACACATCCCGTTTTGGCTGTTCCCGAGCTTATGAGAATAATGATGGATGAGTGCGGATATTCCTGGAATGACGCGTGGAATATAGTAAGCAAAACAATTGCTTACACAAACCACACCGTTATGCGCGAAGCTCTCGAGTGTTGGGGAGAGGATATGTTCAAGGCAAAACTGCCCAGAATTTATCAGATAGTTTGTGAGATAAACAGAAGATTCTGCAGCGACTTAAACGATAAAGACGTAGATCAGCACACAATAGATAACGTTTCCATTATTAACGACGGCGCTGTAAGAATGGCTAACCTTGCCGTAATGGCAAGCTACAAGGTAAACGGTGTATCTCAGCTCCACAGCGATATACTAAAAAAGACGGTATTTAAGGATTTCTACAACCTTATGCCCGATAAATTTACTAATGTTACTAACGGTATTGCACACAGACGTTGGCTTAATCAGTCCAATCCGCGTTTGGCGTCGCTGTTGTGCGATACGATAGGCAACGGTTACATCTGCGACGCATATCAGCTCAAAAAGCTCGAAGCTTTTGCAGACGATACCGCCGTTTTGGACGAGCTTGCCGCAATAAAGCTTCTTAACAAGATAGATATGGCAAAATACATCAAAGCGCACAACGGCATTGTTGTAGACCCCGATTCTATATTTGACGTTCAGGTAAAGCGTTTGCACGAGTACAAACGTCAGCTTATGAACGCAGTGCAGATTTTATCTGTTTATTTGGCTCTTAAAGAGAATAAGAATATGGACTTTGTTCCCAAAACATTTATTTTCGGCGCAAAAGCCGCGCCGGGATATTATTTCGCGAAAGAGATAATCAGATTTATATTTACCCTGGCAGATATAATAA
>JAEEHZ010000083.1 GCA_016281115.1 Clostridiaceae bacterium
CTCGGGAATTCCTTTTTCATGCAATTCCTGAATGATTGTCTTCATCAAGCTGGACTTACCGCATCTTCTTACACCTGTGATTACTTTAATGATCTCGGTATCGTCATAAAAGCTCCGAATTTTGCCAAGATAGTTTTCGCGTTTGAAAAGTTGATCCATTACACTCACCTCAGCATTAGTATAACCAATTAATTAAAAAAATGCAAGTTATAGGGGTATAATTTTTATATAATTTGAAATATCACCCCATAAAACAGCAATTATAATGTTTTTTGTGTTATGTGACTTATTGCCACATTAAATTACCATGCAACTATTGCAACATACCATAGGAAATATTTATAGAACAACACGGCAGAATTTATGCTTCTGCCGTGTTTTTGCGTATTGGGAGTGAATATTGTCAATGCTATTTTAATATTTCTATACAATTTTACTATCAATACAGTCAATCAAGAATTCTGTTCTAACAAAGCTATTGCCTGTTTATACTTTTCTGCTCTCTTTATCGCCTTATCATCTACAATCTCCAGTCTTGAAAGATCACTGTTGTGCTTAAGGTCAGCAAGCTTAACGGCTTTTGCAATAGGATTATCCTTTATTTTTGCCACGTATTCCATATACGGAATTTTTGCGTCATGCGTCAAAAGTGTGAGTGCTTCAATAATGCTTCGTGAGAAACCCATTGCTTTTATATCGTCGAGAGTGTAATTTGTATCCTCAACTACATCGTGAAGTAAAGCGACAATCACTGTGTCTTCCGTCTCCATTTGTTCTGCTAAATGAAAAGGGTGAAACACATACGGCATACCGCTTTTATCCACTTGGTATTTATGAGCTTCAAACGAAAGTTTGAGCGCCTTTTTCGTAAGTTTAGTATAAATCATAACTTTTCCTCATCATATTAATACTTAATCATAATGAAACTGTGCCGTAATATAAGGATAAATCAGTTTTAGCAAGGCAAAGCCGTCGTTTTCTTTAATACATCTTATAAATAGCTCGTGAAGATACAGTTGTTCATCGCCTTTTTGGTAAATCAGCTTTCTGATTGCGGCTTCGTTCTTAAATTCATAATGAGAGTCTTCTGCCATCTCATGATCAAGACTGTAGTTTTCAAGATCTCCACTGTCACTTACAAATACGGAAAGAAACCAGTGTCTCTTAGGCTCCAGCTGGAATGTTATTCTCCAGTGATTCAAAACATTATCATGTCTTAAATCAATAGAGTACGATTGGTTACTTTTAGCGCTGTCAGCCAGTTCTTTTATGTTTTGAAGGGTGTACTTAGCAGGATTTGGTCTGCTCGTATTCTTATTTGGAAACAAGAGTTTCATTACTTTGTCGTTAGAATCGATAACTCCGCCGTTTCGCAAAATCTTATTGACAGAATCCAAAACAGGCGATTGAACAATTGACGCCAGCTCAAGTTTGTTCAAAACAGATTGATAAGCATGTAAGGTCTGATCGTTAAACAAAACCCATACCACGGCATCAAGACTGGCAGGATGGTCAGTCAAAAATTCATGTACAGTCCCTACTGCTATCTCTGCCGCCTCTTCTAATGGGAATCCATAGGCTCCCGTAGCAATGGACGGAAACGCAATCTTTCTGATATTGTTTGCAAGTGCCAATTCCAAACTGTTGCGATAACATGATGCGAGCAATTCCCTTTCGTCTGCTCCGCCTCCGCGCCAAATAGGACCTACCGTGTGAATTACATATTTACACGGCAAATTATATCCTTTGGTAATTTTAGCTTTTCCGGTTGCGCAACCGCCCAGTGTTTTACACTCATTGAGAAGCATGGGACCGGCGGCAAGATGTATTGCTCCATCCACGCCTCCGCCGCCCAGTAAAAAGCCGTTTGCGGCGTTTACTATTGCATCCATACCGGTCATCTTTGTTATATCGCCTTTAACGGCAGTTAATTGTGTTGTGTTTTTCTCTGCGGGTTCGGGCTTTCCGGGATAGCGCATATACATATATTTGCTGACCCATGCAGGGTCCTCGTAACTGCTGTATTCGCTCATTTGACAACCGTGGCAAATATCATCTGCCATTTCAAGAATGATATCTGAAAGTTCAAGGTTTTTCTTCCACTTATCCTCGATAGCGTTGTATCCATTGATAACGCCGAGAATATTGCCTGTAACTGCGCCTGTTGAATCGCTGTCGCCGTTGTGATTCACGGCGGCTATAATACCACCGGAAAAATCGTTTTGGTATCGCAAACTACAATATATTGCGATTGCAAGCGTTTCTTCTGCAACCCAGCCTTCACCTAAGCGGGATATATTTGTCAGGTCGACATCTTGATTTTCAGACAATTCCACTGCCAGATTGATGATGTTACATAACTCTTTAATATGTTCATCACCCGCAAAAATCTCCGCAACTGTATCCCTTGCCTCAAAGATAATCTCTTTAAGTGTTTTATGATTCTCACCGTAGAGAAGCCTGCTGATAATATGCGTTAAAACAGCTGCCGGCATATATCCGAGTGAATGCCCGTGAGTAACAGCTGCAATTTGTGCGCCTTCTTTATCTATATCGTTTATTTTTAAATATTGCAATCCGGAATTATAGAAAAGCGCAAAGGGCGCTACTCTCATAATACCGCCACAGCCTTTGCTGTTATTACGAGCCTCGCTTCTAAAGCTTGTATAATCCTTTTTCTGCTTTGCGGCTCTCAGCGCACTCAGGCAGGTATTTCCCGGCACACGGCGTGAAAAAAGCTCAGGTATATCCATAAGCCACGATATGATCCCGTTCATATAACCCCGCTCTTTTGTTTGGGTTTCTTCAAAAGTTTCTTCTTGCGTTGTGAGCCAGTTTTCATAAGCCATCGCCGCATAATTGCTCGGATTAGCGCCTATTCCTCTCATACATTCCCGTGTTTCGCCGACCAATACACCGATTGCTGTAAACAAACTCATTTGTGTATCATCGGATATGAGCGCCTTGCCGTTTTTAGAATAATGATAGGAAGTAATTCCGTCTTTACCGTATTTCTCAAAAATATCCGATGCGCGCAAAAACTCTACCGGATATCCGAGTGCGTCTCCGACAGCTCCTCCGAACATACAGCCGCGTATTTTATCAAGGTACTTGTCTTCTCGTTCTTTGATTCTTTTAAGCACACTCTGCCGCACAGCCTCATCTTCATCACGGTAAAAATCATCGAAATTACGGCTGAACTCCTTAAAATTATACTGATTTTCAGAACGGGATAGCACGGCAAAATCAATGCGTCTGAACAAATCCTTCTCCTTCATGCCTGAAAAATCAAATTCTTTCAATACCTTATAGAATATATCGGATACCAATTTTGCATCATTACCGAACGCCCCACAGCCAAACGCACCCAATACCAAGATTTTATACTTCAAATATGCGGCGCATTTCAGCATTCCCTCAATACGATGGTAAAGCATTTGTTCGTATTCATGTTGTGACAAGCCCTCTAAGCCGTGCTTAACCATAGGTGCGGCACAAGTCATTACAGCTACAACAACGCTTTCGTCAAGGTGTTCGCCGTTTTCGTCCTTTATAATCTCAACCTGCGGAGTGATTATAACGGCGTCCGATCCCATATACGACTTTAATGACCGGTTATACTGATAATACGGCAAAGCCTTTTCATTTTCCAAAGCCAACAGCAATGAGCTTTTTCTGCACAGGTCTTCTTCCTGTGCCTGTGACCCTCTTCTCACTCCGCCTCCGGGATTTACGGGATTTGCAAGGTTAAGGACAAGTATCTCCTGTTTTGCGTTCTTCTCAAAAAGGTGTTTTGCGTTCTTGTACCGTTCCCTTGCAAGGGCAAATGAGTCTTTGTTAAAGCAGCCGTAGCCGCAGCGCCCCAATACACAGACCTTCTGCAGCTGTGCATTTCTGATTTTATCAATTTGTTCAGGCAGAATTACGATAGAATCCTGCATTTGAGACTTTGTAAGCTTCAATCCGATCCTTCGACCGTTCTTAATATACTCGCCTGCTTCACATGTGTTGAGTGTATCTTCAAGCAATTTAATTCGATTATCCATTGTTCATTCTCCGTTCAGTATTCTTTTTGACATCAACCACATAATTAC
>JAEEHZ010000084.1 GCA_016281115.1 Clostridiaceae bacterium
ATTATTTCATCATCAGTATCAACAAAAAACATAGCTTCTTGGATAAGTCTGTTTAGACTGTCATAAGCGTATGCGGCTACAGGCGTATATGAACTTTCACTGTCTTCTTTTTTATATATGCTTGTTATGTTACCACTTAAATCATATTCGTATTTATAGGTAGTATTTCTTATTTTTTCGGTTTCTATCAGGTTTGTAGTCCATCTCTTATGTGTAGCGTCGGTGTCGGTATTGGCATATGGCTCGTAATATGTGTATTCCCAATTACCGGCAAGCGAAGTAGAACCTGACAATCTGCCAAGATAATCGTAACTGTATGTCCTTTGTCTTTCGGAATTGTTTGTACTGCTTGGCAGGTTGTCACTTGTATATCCGTAAGTTGTTACATTATGCACGCCGTCTACAACATTATCGTATTTTGTTACGGCATCCATTGTATTATAGCAAGTATTGTATCTATAGTCAATATCTCCGCCTTTGCCGCTTACAGATGTAGGTCTGCCTATAAGATCATACATATATGTTTTTGTTCGGTTATTTCGGTTATCTTTTATGCTCGATATGCTGCCCTGATTATTGTACTTGTATTCTGCTATTGTTTGAGATGAATTGTCAGTGTCTAAAAATGTCTTTTTTGTTACCCTGTCGTAGTTATCGACAATACGCATTTTATAGATTTTTACCGCAAATACGCCGATGAAGACGGTGAAGAAACAAGCGAAGATGTTACCTGCGACCACTTAACTGAGCCAAGTCAAGAGTATTTGCATTTGTGGCGAGCGGAAGCATTGTTCGGCGCATACGAAAAACTGAATCACCGCGAGCGTCAAATGATCACCGATCACCTCGGCTTTTGCACGACCTGTTACGGTGTTTTTGAAATGCTAAAAGACGATAATGGCAATGCGATTAAGGTATTTCGCAAAAAAAGCATTTATCGACCTCGCAGCAGAACATTCGCTTGCATCACCGGACACAGCGTTTCGTATCTCCAATAGCGATTATGTGAAGATGTTCATCGACCTCGCAATAGATGAATATATCCATATTGTTGGACTGAGGTTGAAAGAAAAAACAAAAATTGCCGTCACATACGGATATTGTGTTGACTACAACAATGACTGGGGTGAAATACAGTACACCTTTGGCGACGACGATTACGATGTTACCAAATATGTTTATGCAGATAAGAAAGGCGGCTTATTTTTCGCCGCAGCCGGTGAATGGATAATGCAGCATGCACGGTACGAACAGTTTCCGAAACGGAGGATAATCGTGACTGAAAAGTTTTAATACTTTGTCTTCTACATATATAATAGTGACTTTTTCGGATTTTTACTGAAATAGCGCAACAGTATAAAAGTAAAAAACGAACAAAATAGCGACAGAAGCACAAAACCCTGTCGCTTTTTGTTATCTATCGTTTGTTAACGGATTATTGATTGCTTCAACTATCAGCCTCACCCCAGGCGAAAAACCATATTGAAATGCAGTTTGCAGGGAGAGTGAATGCAATTCGTCTACGATATCATCATACTTTTCAAGCAGCTCTTTTTGCAGCTCTGTAAGAGTGTCGGTCAGTTTGTCATAATTATTGTCTGCCAGGGAAATAAGCTTTTTAAAGTGTGGATTGTTGTTCAAAAATGTTTCATGCGGAATGATGTTACCATACCACAAATCTTTCAATATATTACTCATGCGAATACAACCTCCTGCAAAACTATTTCTTCGGCGCGGTTGCGGATTGAATTCATTTGCTGAACCCATCCGAGTTGGTTGCGCCTTTTAAGAGCTTCATCAACGCCTTCATTCTTAGCCAACTGCGCTACCAACTGAGAAAACATTTCTTCAGTTTGCTTATCAGTATTCTCAACATGGTATTTTAATTTACCTGATATCAGAGGCCCTGAATAAATCGCTTTTTTATTGTTCCGTAAATAATCCAAATATATCATTCCAAATCTACCGACTTTCGGAGGCTCCGGTGCTTTTAAGCACGGCAAGTAATAATCGCCTACAAGTTCGTAACCAAGCCCGTTTGTTTCATCGTGAATAAATTGTTTCATTTCATTTACACTCCTTTGATTATTATGATTATGTTATTTAATATCAAAGAATTGCGATCAGGACAAGGAGCGTATGTGATATGTGTGTTGTTTTCAGGCAGTTTAAGATTAATACTTTAGGTTGGTTAAGAACATCCGCACCACGCACCTCATGCGAGGTGCGACATTAATGCAGGATTGTCTGTACTGCAGTCAACTCATTTCTACTCACGCACCTCATGTGAGGTGCGACCCATAGCTCCCGGGGCTTTCACTAAAACTCTTAATTTCTACTCACGCACCTCATGTGAGGTGCGACCATGAGCAGGTTTTGACTACCGCCGATGTGCAGGATTTCTACTCACGCACCTCATGTGAGGTGCGACGTGGTAGACGTAGTAGGTACATACGCTGACCTGCATTTCTACTCACGCACCTCATGTGAGGTGCGACAAATTTCAGGTCTTTTGTTAAATCGGTTAATAGCATTTCTACTCACGCACCTCATGTGAGGTGCGACAGGATTAGGATAGTTTCTGAAAACATCACTGTTATTTCTACTCACGCACCTCATGTGAGGTGCGACCTGGCGGCTCAGCAAACCGCACGCATATAGGTATCATTTCTACTCACGCACCTCATGTGAGGTGCGACATGAAGGAACCTATGTTCCTAAGTGGGTGACTAAAATTTCTACTCACGCACCTCATGTGAGGTGCGACAGGAGCTTAAAGCTTCCTCACCTAAAAAAACGGATTTCTACTCACGCACCTCATGTGAGGTGCGACTGAGGCCTGCCGAATGGGTATGGAGGCACTCAAAATTTCTACTCACGCACCTCATGTGAGGTGCGACCTGATCGCTTGCCGACGGACAATATATTTGAAAAGATTTCTACTCACGCACCTCATGTGAGGTGCGACCGAGTGCTGCCTTAAAGTCTGCTCGAAATCTTTTATTTCTACTCACGCACCTCATGTGAGGTGCGCCCGGTCGTTCCTTTCCTTTCCCCGCCTTCTCGCAATTTCCACTCACGCCCCTCATGTGAGGCGCGCAAGA
>JAEEHZ010000085.1 GCA_016281115.1 Clostridiaceae bacterium
ATTTCCTTCAATTCCATATCAAACACTCCCATTCGAAAATTTTTTCGCAAATACACGTTTATATAAATGCGTTATAATTTAAATAATATTATAAATTAAAGTATTCAAAATGTCAAATGATTTGTAAATTTTTTTATTTTTTTATTAAAATTGATAAATAATGAGGTCAACAATGTTACGAAAAATCATATTAACTCAAATAAAACCGCAAAAAGCAAAAAAAAGATAAAAAAACTATTGACAAAATACTATAACCGTGGTAATATGTTCAAGCTGTAATTCTAAAGACAGCAGGTGCACCCGCATAACGGACGACAGTCCACCTGCCGAGGAATGATTATTTATTATAACCTTATGATTATAATTATATCCTCCTGCGGTTGCGGGAGGATTTGTTTTTACATTCCGGGTGCTCATCTCACAAATTAACGGAGGTGAATTTAATTGCCAAGCGAGAAAATTTTGGAACAAAAGAAGGCTTATGTTGCAGAGCTTTCAGACAGACTTAAAAATTCTGTTGCAGGTGTTCTCGTAAATTACAAGGGTATTACCGTTTCCGACGACACAAAACTCAGAAAAGAGCTTCGTGAAGCAGGCGTTAATTACTCTGTAGTTAAGAACACATTGTTGTCAAGAGCAGCAAAAGACGCAGGCATAGACGGTCTTGACCCTGTGCTTGAAAACACAACCGCTATCGCAACAAGTGAAGACGACTATGTTGCAGCAGCAAGAATTCTTTGCAAGTATGCAGACACAAGCAAGACTTTCGAGGTTAAAAGCGGTTATCTCGACGGAGAGGTCATCTCTCTTGAGATGATACACAGCCTTGCAAAGCTTCCGTCAAGAGAAGTTCTTCTTGCAAATGTACTCGGTGCATTCAACGCACCTATCGCAAGCTTCGCACGTGCCGTACAGGCTATCGTTGACAAGAACGGCGAAGCAGCAGAGGCTTGATTTATAAGCCCTGAAAAATATTAAATTTAAAAATTATTATTGGAGGTAAAACTATCATGGCATCAGAAAAAGTAATGGCTATAGTAGAAGAATTAAAAACACTTACAGTTCTTGAGCTTTCAGAACTTGTACACGCAGTAGAGGACGAATTCGGCGTATCCGCTGCAGCAGCAGTTGCAGTAGCAGCTCCCGCAGCAGGCGGCGCAGCAGCAGCTGAAGAGAAAACAGAGTTTGACGTTATCCTTAAGAACGCAGGCGCTGAGAAGATCAAAGTTATAAAGGCTGTTAGAGAGATAACAGGTCTTGGACTTAAAGAAGCTAAAGAAGTAGTTGACGGCGCACCTAAGACTCTTAAAGAGGGCGTAAGCAAGGACGACGCAGAAGCTATGAAGGCTAAACTCGCAGAAGTTGGCGCAGAAGTAGAAATTAAGTAATTTTAGTATACTTACTTTTTTAACAAAAACCCCTGTCGTATGTTAATTTATACGGCAGGGTTTTTGTATGGCTTGGAAACATTATTTATATAAGAGAATCAAGATAATCTAAAAGATATTTATACACTTCTTCGTTATCCGTTTCATTCAGTATTTCATGGCGGTCGTTTTCAAACAGCTTTAGTCGAATATCTTTTATGCCGGCTTCTTTCAGTCTGTCATAAACTGTCTTAACGCCCTTTGAATAATCCCCCACAGGGTCGTCTTCACCTGACACAATAAGTATCGGCAACTCTTTGGGAACATCGTTTGCCCATTTCGGGCTTGACACCTCACCCAAAATGCCCACAAGTCCTTTATATCCGTTCAGGGTAAATCCAAATCCGCAATATTCATCACGCTCATAAGCTGTTTTTATATCGTCACGCTTTGTAAGCCACTGATAAACACCCTCGCCGTCAAATTTTTTATTATAAGAGCCAAACATCATCTTTGTAATAAATCTGCTCTTTGCTCGGTCACCTTTGAATAAGGTAATAAGATTAATGAGAAGCTTACCCATGCCCAAAGCCGGGTTTGGTCCCGATGTACCCATAATAACGGCTCCGTTGAGTTCTTTACCGTATCGCGTTATATAGCCTCTTGCCATAAAAGAGCCCATGGAATGTCCGAGCAGAACTATAGGCAGATCGGGGTACATTTGTTTCGCCTTTAGGGTTACACAATGTAGCCTGTCTATACAGCCCTCATATCCGCCTTCGCCGAAATAGCCCAGTTCATCTTTGCTTAAGGTTATTCCGTGACCCACCTGATCACTGCCTATGACAATATATCCGTTATCACACAAAAACGAAGCAAAATCTTCATATCTCTCAATATGCTCCTCCATACCGTGAGATATTTGCAAAATACACCTCGCTGTATTTTCATTGTCGGGCATCCAGACAATACATTTTGCGTCACGGTTTTGCAGGTCTTTTACTGTAATGATCTTTTTGTTCATAAGCTATTACTCCTTTTCTTCCCAAGACAACGCTCTTTCAACCGCTTTTTTCCACTTTTTGCGCATAAGTTCGGCACTTTTCTCTTCCTCATCAGGCTCAAACAGTTTATCCAAAGACCAAAGGTTTTTAAGCTCATCCGTGCTTTTCCAAAAACCTACTGCAAGCCCTGCCAAATATGCCGCGCCAAGAGCCGTTGTTTCTCTTATCATTGGGCGCCTTACAGGTTTGCCTATAACATTGCTCTGAAATTGCATGAGAAAATTATTGGCAGACGCACCGCCGTCTACACGAAGCTCTTTGATTATTATGCCCGAATCTTCCTGCAAAGCGCACAAAAGCTCGTTAGACTGAAACGCAATAGACTCAAGCGCCGCTCTTATTATATGCTCTCTGCGTGTACCTCTTGTAATTCCTACTATCGTTCCTCTGGCGTACATATCCCAATAAGGCGCGCCGAGTCCCGTAAAAGCAGGAACAATATAAACACCGCCTGTGTTTTCCACTTTGGTTGCGAAATACTCCGTATCTCTCGCGTCGTTTATAAGGTGAATCTCATCTCTCAGCCACTGCACAACGGCTCCGCCTGTAAAAACGCTTCCCTCAAGGGCGTATTGCACTTTTCCGTTCAATCCTATCGCTATTGTCGAAAGCAATCCCGACTCCGAATAGCATATATCTTCGCCTGTATTCATCAGCAAAAAGCAACCCGTTCCGTAGGTGTTTTTTGCCTCGCCCTTTTCAAAGCAGTTTTGCCCGAACAAAGCGGCTTGCTGATCGCCCGCAATTCCCGATATGGGGATCTTGCAGCCGTCAAAGTCAATTTCGCCGTATATCTCGCTTGAGGACATGACCTGCGGCAGCATAGACAAAGGTATGTCTAAAGCTTCGCAAAGGTTTTCATCCCATTTTAGTTCCTTTATGTTATAAAGCATTGTTCTGGAAGCGTTTGTAACATCCGTTATATGCTTTTTCCCATTTGTATAGTTCCATACAAGCCAGGAATCAACCGTTCCGAAAGCAAGCTTGCCTTCTTTGGCTTTTTCTTTTGCGCCTTCTACGTTATCAAGTATCCATTTTATCTTTGTTCCGCTGAAATATGCGTCTACCACAAGTCCCGTAGTCCTTTTGATATAATTTGAAAGCCCTTCATTTTTTAATTGTTCGCATATAGGCGCCGTTCTTCTGCACTGCCACACTATAGCGTTATATATCGGCAAGCCTGTTTCTCTATCCCATACTATGGTAGTTTCACGTTGGTTAGTTATTCCCACGGCAGCAATTTCTTCGGGCTTTATCCCGCTTTGCGCAACAGCCTGTCTGAACACCTTATCCTGCGATTCAAAAATTTCCATAGGGTCGTGCTCTACCCAGCCGGGGTTTGGGTATATCTGTTTAAATTCCTTTTGGGCTATTGCAACAATGTTCTGCTCGTGATCGAATATGACGGCACGGGAGCTTGTTGTGCCCTGATCTAAAGCAACTATGTATTTCCTATCCATAACTACCTCCGAAACTCAAAACTGCACATTTTGATTTTATCACACATTTTCCGCAATTGCAACATTTATACAATTTTTGTGCAAAATTAAAGCAAAAAATATTGTTAATGCTGTAAAATATATATTATACTATACACATTCTTGATTTTTAGCAGTCATAAATATATAATTACAATGTATTCTAAAAATAGGTGGTAAACAATATGGCAAAACCAAACCGGTATTATGATAACTTAGAAGAAAACCTTATGTTCTTTAAGGTGTTGCAGAAAACAAATGATTTTACACACGCAAATCCCGAG
>JAEEHZ010000086.1 GCA_016281115.1 Clostridiaceae bacterium
AGTCATTTGCTGAGGGCGAGGTAACACCAGACAAAGCCCATGAAATCGGTATAGCTTTAGCAGAAGAATTATGGGGAGATGAGTTTCAGGTTCTTGTTACAACACACCTTGATAAAAAGTCCCATATACACAACCATTTCGTAATCAATACGGTTTCAATTAAAGACGGTCACAAGTTTCATCGCACAAAACAGGATTATTACAAGATGCGTGAAGTGAGTGACCGTCTTTGTCGTGAGTACGGTCTTTCTGTTATCGAACACCCGAAAGACAAAGGCATGAGCTACGCAGAATGGCAGGCAGAGCAAGACGGCAAACAAACAATCCGCGGAGCTATCCGTGCCGCTATTGACACCGCCGTCAGAGGCTCGCAAACTGAAGCGGAATTTATTGATGCTATGGAGCAGATGGGCTTTGTAATAGACCAAAGCGGCAAGTATCCAAAGATAAAACAAGTAGGAAATGAACGCTTTGTGCGTTATAAATCTCTCGGTAAGGGCTACGATGTAAAAGAAATCATAGAACGAATACACCAAAATAACCGCCCTATGTATCCGCGCATACCTGAACAGGAAGATTCAAGGCAAGTTTTTGAGGGCGAAAAAGAACCTGTCGCTATAATGACATTCGTTCCGCTTTACCGTTGTTACAACCGCGCGCTTGAATTAGCAAGCGAACGACCGAGGACAAATCGCCGTATATATTTCCTGATTCGTCAGGACACAAGCTCAATGCGCTTGTATGTAGATTCCGCAAGACTTGTGACACAGCATAATCTTCATACAAAAGAGGATGTACTCAATTACAAACAATATGCGATGGAGCAGATTGATAAGTTTATCAAGGAACGGCAAGTTGCAAGAAACGCCTTAAAGCGCGCACAGCGTTCAGGCGATACAACTCTTTACAATCACTCAAAATACAACATCGGTGTGCTTACAAGACGACTTTCAAAACTTCGCCGTGAGGTAACTACCTGTGACGAGATCATTGAGAGAAGCGAACACGTCAGAAACAATCTTATACGAATTGAAGAAGGAAACTATCGAGGTGATTTCATCACCTCAAAAACAAAAAAAGAAAGAGAGGATTTAATAAAATGAAACAAACTAAACCAAAAGCCCCGGTTATGATACCAATGATAAACATCGTACCATTCGACGGGCACCCATACAAGGTGCTTGACGACGACAGTATGAACGACCTAACAGATAGCATACAGGAGAGCGGAATATTGGAACCACTCATTGTACGACCGCTTGAAGAAACGGAAAACAAATACGAAATAATATCAGGACACCGCCGTTGCCATGCGGCGCAAAAGGCAGGGATAGATGAAGTTCCTGCCTTTATTCGTGCCGTCAGTCGTGATGAAGCGGCGATTATGCTTGTGGACAGCAATCTGCACCGTGAGCGCATACTTCCGTCTGAACGCGCATTTGCTTACAAGTTAAAAATGGACGCTTTAAAATCACAAGGAAAACGAACAGACTTAACTTCGTCGCAAGTTGCGACAAAGTTGGACAGTGCAACCGAGATAGGAAAAAGTTTCAGCGAGAGCAGAGATACCGTTTATCGCTATATCCGCCTTACAAACCTTATCCCTGAGTTACTTGACTTGATGGACGAGGGAAAAATCGCATTTTCAGTTGGAGTGGAATTGTCTTTCCTTGATGATGAACTTCAATATTATGTCCTTGACGCCTGCGAAGAAAATGATTGTACACCGTCTTATGCCCAAGCAGCGCGTATGCACAAAGCGTACAATGCCGGAGAACTCAATTACGAGAATATTTATGACATTATATGCGAACCAAAAGCTAATCAGAGAGAAACTGTCAAAATACCGCTTGACCGATTGAAAGGCAAAATTCCAAACAGCTACACCGAACATGAGCAGAAAGATTTTATCGTAAAAGCAGTTGAATATTATCATCGTTATTTACAGCGACAAAGAGAAAATGAGAGATAAAGGAGGTCTCGTATGAAAATAAAAAGAAGCCAAACCGTAGGTAAGATTAATTTTATTATAGAATCACATTTTACAAAAGACAATTCTGTCAGTACAAAAGATTTGCTGAAAAAGATCATGCTGAACAAAGCAAATGAAGTATTGAGAGCAAAAGATAAATCAAGAATTACGATCACATAAAACCAATTCGCACATTTAACAAAAACAGACCAAGCCGGTATAATAAGTATGACTCTGTTATACCGGCTGAAAAGGAGGATAAAATGAACCGGTTAACAAACCAAAATAATTTATACACAGAGCATAAAACAGCAGCGCTTTACTGCCGACTTTCACGTGATGACGAGATTGACGGTGAAAGCAACAGTATCTCAAACCAAAAGAAAATACTGTTAAAAGTCGCAGAGGAATACGGCTATCATCAAACAAAAATATATGTAGATGACGGTATTT
The DNA here is from genome assembly GCA_016281115.1 of Clostridiaceae bacterium. Lineage (GTDB taxonomy): Bacteria > Bacillota > Clostridia > Oscillospirales > Acutalibacteraceae > JAEEHZ01. The sequence goes on from JAEEHZ010000086.1 coordinate 2,426, forward strand.
CGGGCGGAACATTTGACCGTCCCGGATTTCGAGCTATGGAGCAGGATATTATAAACGGAGAAATAGACGCAGTCTTTGTAAAAGATATGTCCCGACTCGGACGTAATTATTTGCAATGCGGCTATTACACAGAACATTTTTTCCCTGAATATGATATCCATTTCGTTGCCGTTAATGACGGCGTGGATAGTAATAAGGGCGAAAACGAGCTTACTCCCGTAAAAAACATTTTCAATGAATGGTTTATTCGGGATACGAGTCTTAAAATCCGTGCATCTCACCGTATTAAAGGTAATTCGGGCGAGCCACTATCCAAACCGCCTTACGGCTACAAGAAAGATCCAAATGATTCCAAGCATTGGTTAATAGACGAAACT
>JAEEHZ010000087.1 GCA_016281115.1 Clostridiaceae bacterium
AAGCATATTCACGGTCGTCTCATATGTATTTGGGATGTTTATAAATGCCGACACCATAAGAAACGGCGTGCAGATATATATGAGTACAGCCGAGATGGAAGCTAACCCTTTTTCGCTTACTTTGCCTATCTTTCGTAAAATATATCCGGGTATAATATAAAACAGGGTGGAGAGAACGCCTGTTGCTGCTGTAAAAAATACCATATCAAGCTGCGGGAATTTTCCGCGCTCCTTTCGACCGTGCAGGTCAGTTTTCGTAATTAATTATACCCGATTATTTTTATACGTCAATATGTTTTCGGTAAGGCTTTATTTAAATGTGTCGAATTTGATATTGTCGGTTAGATTAATAATTATAAATATAATTGATAATACGCACTTTTTATGTCTTAAATGACAAAAAAAACATATTGAGGTTGACAAAATGAAAAAAAGTACTAAAATATACTTGTTATTCTGCGCTATGTGCGTTTTGCGTTTGCAGGGTATATTATTTGGAAGGTGATTATTTGCTCCCGTTTTTTACTATATTTAAGGAACACAGGCATTTCGGAAAGCAGATCTTTTTGCTTGCTAAAAATGAGCTTTTAAAAACATATAAGGGCGCGCTTATAGGTCCTTTTTGGGCGATAATAAAGCCTGCCTTTACATTATTTGTATATTGGTTTGCCTTTTCGATAGGCTTAAAAAAATCAGGCGGCGTAGATGTGCTAATACACGGAAAAACGCTTGAGTTCGACAGATTTTTGTTTATGCTTGTCGGCTTTATCCCGTGGTTCTTTATTCAGGATTCAATTTTGATGGGATCGCGCTCAATAAGGCTTAACAGCCAGTTTGTTACAAAGGTCAATTTCCCCGTTTCCACAATACCAACCTACACCGTTTTATCAAGACTTTATGTAAACCTGTTTTTAGCGGTAATAATGTATGTATATGTTGCGATAGTGCACGGGGTAAGCATTTATAATCTGCAATTTTTCATTTATTGCCCGTTTATGTTCGCGTTCTTTTTGCTGCTTGCGTGGTCTACCGCGCCAATGAGTGCAATAAGCCGCGATTTTGAGAATATCATAATCTCTGTAATGGCAGGTGTTTTCTGGCTTTCGGGTATTGTTTACAACAGCTACGATCTCCCAAATCATGCGCTTGAGAAAATAATGCTGTTCAATCCCATCAACTTCTTTGTAAACGGTTTCAGAAACGCGTTTTTGTATGACAGATGGTTTTTTGAATATAAAACAGAGCTTGTAATAATACTGTCGGAGTTTGTAGGGCTTTTCTTTTTGGGAATGTTCAATTATTCCCGCCTGCGCAAAAAGCTGCCCGACGTTATGTAATAAACGAAATAAGGAAAGATCATATGGAAATAGAAAATCCTATCATCACATTTGAAGATGTGAGTAAGGAATATACATTATATAAAAATGACAATCAGCGGTTTGTTTCGCTTTTTAAAGAGGTAAAAGGCGCCAAAAAGCATATGGCGTTAAAAGACGTTAACCTCAAAATTTCGAAGGGCGAAGCTGTGGGGATTATCGGCGCAAACGGAGCGGGAAAATCCACTCTGCTCAAGATGATAACAGGCGTTACATTTCCCACGAGCGGTCAGGTTACGGTAAACGGCAAGGTTGCGGCTTTGCTTGAGCTAACCGCAGGATTTTCCGCACAAATGACAGGCAGAGAAAACATATATCTTAAAGGCTATATATTGGGACTTACCGATGAATATATCAAGCAAATAGAAGAACGCGTTATAGAATTTGCCGAGCTGGGCGAGTATATAGACCAGCCCGTAAGAACATATTCAAGCGGTATGAAAATGCGTTTGGGATTTGCGATAAACGTGAATATCGACCCCGACATTCTTGTAATAGATGAGGCGCTCAGCGTTGGTGACGCGGCGTTTCAGAAAAAATGCAAAGCTAAAATAAACGAGATCATTAAACAGGGAATCACAGTGCTGTATGTAAGCCATTCCAAAGACGGCATACAGGAAATATGCAGCAGAGCTATATATCTTAAAAAGGGCTGCGTTATGTTTGACGGAGATGTAAATGAAGCCGTGACTATGTATAACGAAAGCCGGAAAAAATAATATAAAGGATATAAAAGGTGAATGGGTATGAATATTGGACTTTTGATAGCAGGCGGCGTCGGACGCCGCATGGAAATGAACGTGCCTAAACAGTTTTTGCAGGTTGAAGGTAAGCCTGTTATTATGTACACTCTCGAGAGCTTTCAGCGCTGCGCAGATATTGACGCCATTGCCGTAGTATGCCTTAAAGGCTGGGAGGATGAGCTTAAAAAATGGGCTGCCGAATTCGGCATAACAAAGCTTAAATACATCACCGCAGGCGGCGCAACAGGCATGGAATCTTTGAGAAACGGAATGAACCTTTTGCGCGAGAATTGCAACGACGATGATGTTATTATCATACATGATGCCGTACGTCCGCTTGTTTCGTGCGATATTATTAAGAGAAATATAGAGGCAGTGGAAAAATACGGCACTGCCATTACGTCTTTGCCCGCTACCGAGGCTATTCTTTACAGCGAGGAACACAACGAGCAAGGTGCGGAATCCTCCAATGTTATAGACCGTAACAACATAATAAAGACCCAAACGCCGCAAAGCCTGCGTCTTTCAAAATTTGTGTGGGCGCACAACGAGGCAATCAAGCGCGGCATAACAGATACAGTTGCTACCTGTACATTACTTATAGAGCTTGGCGAAAAGGTACACATTGTATGGGGCGACGAAATGAATTTTAAGATCACAACCCCCGAACATATAGAGCTTTTAAAGGCTTATCTTAAGGTAAGAGATTGTAAATAATTTGTTTGGACGTGCATTTTGTATGAACAGTATATTAAAGAGAGATATTTTGTCGGTGGCTGAAAGCGCTGATGTACCGTGGGATAAGCTATACGGAAAAACGTTGTTGATAACGGGCGCAACGGGATTCATCGGTTCTTTTATGATCTACGCGCTGATAAACCACGCTCTTAACAATAACAAGCAAATAAATATTATAGCGTTGGTTCGCAACAGACAAAAGGCAGAGTCTATGTTTGCCGATTATCTTACAAGCGGTATGATAAGCTTTTGCGAGCAGGATGTATGCGAAAAGATCACACTTGATACACGTGCCGATTATATTGTTCATTGTGCTTCAAATGCCGCGCCTAAAGAGTATTCCGCATATCCCGTTGAGACGATGAAAACAAATTTTTACGGCACGCTCAATTTACTTGAATACTCAAAAAGGGTAGAGGCGGAGAGCTTTTTGTATGTCTCCACAATAGAGATTTACGGCGCGATAAACGGAGACGGACTTATTAACGAAGACGACAGCGGATATATTGATTCGGCAAAGGTGCGTTCCTGCTATCCGCTCAGCAAAAAAGCCTGTGAAACTCTGGCAATAAGCTATGCAGACGAATATGGTGTAGATGTTAAAATAGGCAGATTAAGCTATATTTTCGGGCCCGGAATGAAGCCCGGTGACAGCAAGATAGTTGCCGTGTTTCCCAAATGCATAGCTAACAACGAAAATATAGTTATGAAAAGCAAGGGCGAACAGCTTCGCTCTTACACATATATAACCGATGCGGTAACAGGGCTTTTGACGGTGCTTTTAAAAGGTGTAAACGGTGAGGCTTATAATATCGCCTCTAAGCTTTGCACCACAACAATAGCGGGAATTGCGGAAACGCTCGTTTCTCTCTGCCCCGAAAAAGGCTTGACTGTTAAATATGAACTTCCGAGCGAAACGGAATTAAAACGGTTTTCACTTATACAAAACGCCGTTTTGTCTCCCGAAAAGCTTGAAGCTCTTGGCTGGAAACCCCGTGTAGACTTAAAAACAGGCTTAAAAAACACGGTAGAAGAGCAATCGGAGATTAAAAAATGTTTTGAGGAATGAACCAAATTGATAAATGAATTTGTCTTTGATGAAATAGATGTGGTAAGCACCCTTTTATCAAAAAATGTAAATTTTGTAAAAGCAAATAAAAAGCACCGTGAGATAACGCTTGTGTGTGATGAACACAGCCTTATGTTTTATCTTGCGGGCAGCTTTGCGCATGCGGTGTCAAAAGGCATTATTGACGTCGAAGTAAATGTTGTTTTTGAGGGCGAAGCCTCTCACAAAGACGTTTTAGATGACCTTAACACTAAAATCTCACACGAAGACCCGCGCATAAACATGTACAGCGGTTACAGCGATTATGTTAAACGCGAAAACTCTGACTCAGAGACATTCTTTATTTATTGTATAAACACAAGGCTTGAAAAGTATGAATCGTCCGAAAATAAAAACAATAAGCTCGATAATTTGAAAACTTGGCTTGACTGCGCCTGTGAGCGCCGTGACGCCAAGTTTTTGTGCGTAAATATAATGCCTCCCGTGGATGAGGTCAAAGAGCCGTATACGGCGGTTTCTGAGATAGAGTATGAGGTCATTAATTCCAAAAGAGATGCCGACAGTAAAGAAGCTTTTATGCTGAATGCGGAAAAAATTCTCCGTGATTATGTAAAAAAAGGACTTTTTGTTGAGTGTGCCAGATTCGACAATATTTTCGGACCTATGGTAAGCGACGAAAATATGCTTAATTTGACTGAAATTGCAAATCAAATTAAAACAACAGGCAGAATAACGCTTAACAAAAGCGAAGCTTCAGATGTCTTTTCGGCGTGCTATATACGCTTTGCAATGTATGCGGTTTACTTTATACTTTTTACCGCACCTAACGGGAATATCTACAATATTGCGCCTTATAGCTTTACTAAACTTGATATAGCAACGGAAGTTTATAAACTGTTTTCAAAGAAAGGCGTTACGCTTGATCTGACAGGCGCCGATACCGCAAAGCCGAAAAGTTTCCGCGTGGAATCAAGAAAAATACTGTCGCTCGGTATGAGACCGCTTTCTACACCGGATGAACAGCTTTATAAGTGTATGGTGAGCCTTTTGCCCGAGCTTGATCTGGGATATTATGTGACCGAGGAATGTTACGACGGCAAGCTCTCTAAAATAAAACAAACCGAGCTTGTTATGATGGACGAAATAGACCGTATTTGCAAAAAGTACGATATAAAGTACTTTATGGTCGGCGGTTCGCTTTTGGGCGCCGTTAGGCACAAAGGCTTTATTCCGTGGGACGATGACTTTGATATAGGAATGCTCAGAAAAGACTACAACAAATTTAAAAAAGTATGTCCGAAAGAGCTTAAAGAAGGTTTTTGCTATCAGTCTTACCGTGACGAAAAGACAAGTCACTACATTTTCGACAAAGTAAGACTTAAAGATACGTTTTTCACAACGAGTTTTTCGGGGAAATTTTTGATAGAAAACGGATTTTTTATAGATATACTCGTTTACGATAAAACATCCGATCTGAAATTTCTGCAAAAGCTT
>JAEEHZ010000088.1 GCA_016281115.1 Clostridiaceae bacterium
GGGGGTCGGCGGGGTCGTCCGTCCGTCCGTACACTACCACAAGGTAGGGGGTCGGCGGGGTCGTCCGTCCGTCCGTACACTACCACAAGGTAGGGGGTCGGCGGGGTCGTCCGTCCGTCCGTACACTACCACAAGGTAGGGGGTCGGCGGGGTCGTCCGTCCGTCCGTATATCCAAAAAAATAAGACCGCTTTTGCGGTCTTATTTCGTTTTTTTGCGGTTTATTTCGTAATTTTTGCGATAATAGAAGGGTCAAGAAGGTCGGGTCGGCGGGTTGCAAGGTTTATTGTTTTTTTGCGGATATTGTTTATAATATCCGCAACAGACGACGGACCTATTTTTAAGCGGGTCGCAATTGCTTGCTTACCGTACCCTTGCAAACGGTATTTTAATACGGTCGCTTGACGGGCGGTCAAATTCAATTCGGTTAAAATTTGCTTTGCATTTTTTACGGCTGTAATACTTGCGGTCGGCGGTATTTCGGTCGGTCGTCCGTCTATACCGACGGTCAACGTGTCGGTCGTAAGACTTGCGGTCGTTTTATCCAAACGTTTATATATGGTCTCCGTATTATCATTATAACAAGGGTCGACAGCAAGGTCTTCAATATATACAAATTTATTGTTAGTTTGTAATGCTTTACTTGCTATAATTTCGCGTCTAACAGATTTATATGCTTGCTGTATCGGCGTTATATCTGTATCCGTCCACAAGGTAGGGTCGGTCGGGTCGTCTTTGATATACACTTTTTTGCGTAAAATACGCTGTTTATACGGAACGGTCATAAAATTCAATTCAAGGTCGGCGGGTCGGTCTTGTATGATTTTTACGGTCTCCGTCCATACCGCAAGACTCGCGGTCGATAATAGGTCTGCTCCGTCGCTTAATGTTTGTGATAATAAATTGTATGTATCTTTTGATAATTCATTATATACGACGGTCGGGTCTCCGTCGTCGTCGTATATGATAACGTGGTCGTCCGTAACAAGTCGGTCAAGTCGGTCAAGTCGGTCAAGGTCTTTACATATATCACGGGTCATTTTTTGCGGTATTTTATTACCACTTGCAATAAACAATTTTTTTAATACCGAAAAAACTGTAAAACGTGCGGTCGCTTGTAAAGTGGTCATTACTTGCGGGTCTTTTGCTATTTTTGTAAGGTCGCTGTCTTTTGAAAAAGCATTAAAAATCGCTTTTTCGTACGACGTCAAAACGTCGTTTGTAAAATACGCTTTTTTTGTGGTCGTGTTTGTGTTTTTCATTTTTTTATCCCTTCTTATGCTTTTATGCGGTTTAGCAATAACCAAAATTTTCCGACGTTTGTTAAACGTCAATATAACAATAACACACTTTTTTTATTTTGTCAAGTGTTTTTTGTTTTTTTATTTTGCTATGTTATTTTTTCACGCTTTATAACATTAACCGGCGCGGTTATGGTAATTTTGATTTTCGTTTATTGTTACACAGAGGAAGTCGCTTCATCTCCCATGCCCACCCAAAAAACTCTCAAACCATCCAAAACAATCACATAACAACGGTATTCCGGATCTCTGATTATTTTGGAAAATACGGGTTAAAGCTGTGTGAATCCACAGCAACAACGCATTACCCGCTTGATAAAAAATATAAAAAAATTTGAATTATTTTTGTAAAAGTACTTGACAAATATATACATATATGATATACTATTATCAGTACAATAATATTTACTGCTTTTGGCATAAGCAGTTTTTAAAAAGCTGTATCAGTACAATTATAAATCTTGCTTTTGGATGATTTTTACCCTTTAAAACGAAGCAGAAAATCATGCTTCTTTATATACAATCCAGAGATGGTTTTTCTCTTTAGGAAGCTCGCTGAGATTAATTGTGGCACAATACCATTTTTAAAATTTTACAACCTTTAAAGTTGTAAAATGCATTTTCCGGCACTAAAATTCCACAGATTACGGCAACGGAATTTTATGAATTATTATACGGGACTTATATCCATACTTTAAAAATTTAATGCCTTGAATGGCAGAAAGGAATATAAATATGACAGCGGTTAAATTCGATTCGTTCAGATTCAACCATAACACCATTAACCTTAATACCTTGCGGCAAAGCAGAGATCGTAAGCTCGCGGCGGGACTCATTGCTCCGGCTAAAGAAGAGACTCATTGTGAACTCGCTCCGGAACACGCAGCCGAACCTATTAAGAGCATGGATGATATTATACGCATTTCACAGCACCTTATTAAACAGAAAAGGTTCAGAGATAACATGCTTTTTATTGTAGGTATTAATTTCGGTCTCAGAGTAAGCGACTTGCGCATGCTAAGATTCTCAAACCTTATTAATGAGAACTGTACGTTTAAAGACAGCTTCCCTGTTTTTGAAAAGAAGACGCGCAATACACGTAAACGCAAAAAGAACAGATATATTACAATCAACACTGCCGTAATGGAAGCCGTTACGTTGTATTTGGAAAATACGCCCGGAGAGTGCATGAGCAACTATATGTTCCGCAGCGTATCTAATCGAGGCGGCAATATGAATGAACCTTTGAGCGTGATGTCTATCGATCGTATTCTAAAAAATTTAGCAAAAGAGCTCGATTTAAACATTAAGATTTCCACGCACACGCTTCGCAAAACGTTTTGTTACCACCAGATGCTTATGTCGCACAACAACAACCGTAAACTTTTATTGCTTCAAAAAATGCTCAACCACTCCTCTCCTGCGCAGACTCTGGATTATATAGGCATTACCGGCGAGGAGATCGACGAAGCTTATCGCAAGCTCAATCTGGGAAGTATTCACAGTAATTATCTGGTTGACAGCAGCATTGAAGAATACGACGACGTAGCTGTTTAAATACCGGACGTATCAATAAACACAAAAGGAGTTGAAGAAAATATTGTATACATTTTTCTATAAAAGAGGGGTGAGCGGCGGTGGTTAAAGTATGTGACTGTATTATGGGCTCGGGCAAGACATCTGCTTCAATTACCTATATGAACGAACACGCAAACGAGAAATTTATTTATATAACGCCGTACCTGGAAGAAGCCGAGCGAATCAAAAACGGGTGTCCGAATATGCATTTTGTGGAACCAAGCAAGAATCTCGCGGAGTATGAGTTTAAAAAGTCAAAACACACAGCGGCACTTATTAAAGAGGGCAGAAATATTTCAACTACCCACCAGGCCTTTAAAGGTTATACTTCAGAAATGCTGAACGATATTCGGGAGCAGCAGTATACCCTGATTATTGACGAAAACGTGGATGTTCTAGAATCGTTTGACTTTCACCCTGCTGATTTAAAGCTCGCGGTAGACGCGGGTTATATTGCCGAGCACAACGGCGTGTATTCAATCGCAAAAGATGGGTATAACGGTAAAGCCTTATCAGAAATGTTCAGATTGCTTCAATCGCGTGAGTTAATCCGCGTCGACGGCAAAAAGAATACCGCATTCTATTGGGCTCTTCCTCCGGATCTGATTACCTCTTTCAAGAACGTCTTTATCCTGACTTATTTGTTTGAGGGGCAGAGTTTGTATTATTTTCTGAAAATATACGATATTCCCTATCGGCGCATCGGTATTACGCGTACGGAAGACGGCGTGTACTCTTTTGGTAAGTATCCGGGATATATTCCGGATTACGTCAAAAATCTCGGAGAAAAATTTAAAATCGTATATAACGACAAACTCAATTCTATCGGCGACGATTATCACGCATTATCAATGAGTTGGTTTAAGCGTGGAGGAGATGACGTCGAACGCCTTAAGAAGAACGTAAGCAACTGCTACAATAATATATGGAGAGACGTGCCCGCCGACAAACGGCTTTGGGGTTCTTATAAGGGAGCTTGTAATCAAATAAAAGGCAAGGGTTATTCCAAGGCTTTTATTACGTTTAATACAAAGGCAACCAATAAATACCGAAAACGAGACTACCTGGTATACCTTGCAAACATTTTTATGAACGTCGAAGAGCGTAAGTTTTACGAACTTCACGGGATAGATATAAATGAAGATATGTACGCTTTATCAATCATGGTGCAGTGGATATGGCGCTCGGCAATAAGAGACGGAGGAGATATTACACTATACATACCAAGTAAACGAATGAGAACTTTGCTCGTCAATTGGATTCAGCGTATAAGCGAAGGAGGGAATGGGATTGCATAAAAGCTGTTTGCACTGCTATTTCTGCAATCAGTGTCAACAAGATAAAATATGTGAGAATTATTACTCAATAGTACAACAGGATGAAGATGATCTTATCGAAGAAATGATCCGGGATAATTATATTGAGTTTTACGAAGCGTGGCTGGAATACATAGATGATGATGATTAATACAATAATTCTTACGTTAAAGAGAGGTGACTCTAAATCAGCAGACAATTAGTATGCCAAAAATACATATATAAAATTCACAGCAGCCGACTGCGTAAAGAGCGATGGAAATTGGTATTGCCTATTGACGAAGCCCGAAAGAACGATGAGGTAATATCTCTTGCGGATAGCCAGATATTACGGTGGATTGATGAGCTAAACGGTATTACAGATGCCGACGCCAAAGCGCGCGAAATTAAAAGCGAAATAAAATATTTAAAAAAAGAATCAAACAGCATTCAAAATAAACGAAAAATCAGAGAACTTTACGCAAAGCTCGACGCTTTACAGTTTAAATCCGATTATATTTGCTTAATTATTGATAAAGAAAAGGATTATTATCGCGCGTGCCGCGGATTCAGTATTAACGGAATAAAATATAAAAGACTGTTGGGAACGAACGGCGGTATCAAAAATTCAACCATTGTTTTTGTCAGCGAAAGGTTGTACGGAGAGTTAAACCGAAGAGTCGAGAATGATAGGAATCCGGACGTCGCTTTGGTAACCGCCAAGCTTGAGGCGTATAAGGCGTTAACGTGCAGCGCATCCACACCGGTATCATTACCGCACGGAATCTTGGTAGTAAATGACGCGGAAACAGAGTTCTTATCCGACATTATTTATCTTACCGATGAGTGTGACGGAGAACCTATTATAGAAGAACGTAAATCTCAACTTATTACTCTCAACGCATCTGACGGATATGGTTTAATGCTCCCCTCTCTTGCACAAAGGTGGAGTAAAGAACTCGATCTCGATTATTTGGTCAGCGGAGTAAATACCAGATTTTCATTTGAAAAGGGCATGGTGTTCACGTTTGATTTTTTGGATTTTGCTGCGAACGTTGCGGGAAGGTATGTTGTTAAAGACGCGTGGGGCGAAGATGTGGATATCCGAACCGTTGAATTGATTTTAACAACGTCAATGGTAAAACTATGGGATAGTTACAAAAACTGCGAGGATTATATAAACACATCGTTACGAAACGGATACACTTTTGGAATTGCAAAGACGTGTCCGCGCGAGCTTGAGAATGAAAGAAACCTTAACTATCAATTTATTCAAAGCTATGATTTGAGCGATGAAGATATAGATGAATTAATAGCCCCAACTTTAAACGAGATTGAAGACGTTTTAGGCGGAGACTGGCGTAAAGCGGTGCTGTTTTTAAAGGGCTCGGGTTTAAACAAGCGCAACATTCAAACGCTTCCGGACGATTATATTAAAGCAATAATGATTGATGAGCGTATGTTGAACGATCCGTTTATCCAGTCCAGTATATATCAGTTAATCCGTAACCGCATTAACGAGGCTAAGGTGGGCGTACTTAAAGTACACGGCAACTATTCAATGATATTAGGAGATCCCTATTTATTGTGTCAGAGCATTTTTGGGTTAGAAAAAACAGGATTGCTCAAATCCGGAGAGATATATAATCAGTACTGGGCTGATAGAGGTTCGTCGAAGCTTGTGTGTTTCAGGGCTCCTATGACGTGCCACAACAATATCAGGCCGGTTACTCCCGTAGACACAGACGACGCCCGTTATTGGTACAGATATATTACAACCGCAACCATATTAAATGCATGGGACACAACAACCGCAGCGCTAAACGGCGCGGATATGGACGGAGATATAGTAATGCTGACGGATAATGACGTTTTAGTGCGTAAATTACAGCCTATGCCGGCGTTAATTTGTTCTCAGAGGAAGGCAGAAAAACGGATTTCAACAGAGAAGGATTTCATTCGCTCGAATATAGAAAGTTTCGGCAACGATATTGGGCAAACCACTAATTGGATTACAAGCATGTTTGAGGTACAGGCCGGCTTCGAACCCGGTTCAAAAGAGTATGATGAGCTTGCATACCGTATACGGTGCGGACAGCTCTATCAACAGAACGCCATCGACAAGGCTAAGGGCATAGTGTGTAAACCCATGCCGAAAGAATGGCACGATAGACACGCTGTAAATAAAATTGAAGATGAATATATAAAAAATTTCTATCGTTCTGTTGTCGCCGACAAGAAGCCATATTTTATGAGGTATATTTATCCGGCACTAATGAGACAGTACAACACGTATCTTAAAAATACAGATAGAAATGCTTTACGGGAATTTCAACTTACCGTTGATGAGCTGCTTAAAATGCGGTACGACGAACTCACTGAACGCCAAAGAGAATTTTTAAAATACTATCATTATCGTATGCCGGTAGGTGTGCACGACTGTGTAATGAACAAAATATGCAGGCGTTTTGAGGACGCGTTTGACAGACACGTCGGTAAACACGCCGCGTCCGTAAAATTCGATTATCATATTATGCGTAATAAATCAGAGTACACTCCCCGACAGTATAAAGCTATACAGCGTCTATATACAGCTTATAATAAAAGACTTAACAGTTACGCCGTCTTTGCGGACTATGAACGCGTCGACGAATATGATTCGCTTGCCGCACTATCTATTATAAATGAAGAGTTCAGAAAAGAATGTAGTATCGTGTGTCCCGATCAAAGAGTTTTATGTAATATCGTTCTCGATATGTGTTATACAAAAAAATCAACAAAAAGGTTTGCGTGGAGTATGTGTGGCTCGGAGATTATACATAATTTACTATTAAGCAATAACAATAAGATTTCATTTCCAACTTTAAATGAATGCGGGGAAATTGAATATTGCGGAAACAAATATACCATAGAAACTACTGATATAGAGGTGAATGAATGACTGTTGTACTTAATGAGCACGAGTGGGCGAAAGAAATGATAGAAACAAAATCCTTGGGTAAAAAGCCATTTGAGACTTTAAGCAGAGTGGCAAAATATTATATAGACAAAAGCTACTCTAAAAAAGACGTGCGTAAAATGCTTGACACGTTCTTGATACAATGTGATCCGTCGGCCTCTTTACCCAAATGGTCTAACACAATCGACTACGCGCTGGAAAGAGCCTTGAAATATGACGCAATCACTATAGATTATATAAATATAAGTAAGCCGGAACTTGAAATTATAGACAATCTCGATGGGACACAACTGCGACGCTTGGCTTTTACATTATTATGCCTTGCAAAATATTGGGATATTGTTAATCCCAACGGTAATCATTGGGTAAATAGTAAAGATTGTGACATTATGAGAATGGCTAATATCAACACTTCTATTAAACGGCAGAGTCAGATGTATTACACACTTAATTCGATGGGGTTGATACAGTTTTCTAAAAAGGTTGATAATACAAATGTGAGAGTATGCTTTTTGCACGACGGCGAAGACATTTTACAAATTTCTGATTTTCGTAATCTCGGATATCAATATCTTCAATATCAGGGAGAACCGTATTTTAAATGTAAAAATTGCGGGATTACTACGCGGTATGATAATCCTGCAAACAAGAATTCTTTGAGCAAACAAAAATATTGCAAAAGCTGTGCTGCAGAATTAAACATTCAACAAACAATCAATTCTGTTATGCGCAGGAGAAACGTTAAAAATATGATATAATTATTTTTTCGTTTTTGTTTGGAATGAGAATTGAGAAAACATATTGTGCTACAATTGATTTCGGCATAGATGATGTGGCACTTTAATGAATGGAATATATCAAATATGAAGAAAAGGATTGATAATAGTTAATGATTTTAATAAGCAAAGACGAAGCAATAGCTTTGAGGGATAGGTTTCCAGATACAAATATCGTGAGAACCATGAGACAAAGATCTAAACGACACAGGTATTATTGTGAGGAAAGCAAGAACATAATGCGTTTTTTAAACGCGCTGCGTCGCGGTGAACAGCCGCTCAGCGTGAGAGAGGGTGCCTATGATACAGATAGAAAGAAAAACAAACGAATCGGCGCTTGATTATCACAAGCGTCTTGTGTACGGCAAACTAGTCGACAAAACACTCGCCGATATAGATTATACAGAGCTTGCCGAACTGGTGTACGGACAACCTTATTCAAGCGACGTGGCGAGAAGAATGCTTTACGGTAGCCGCCGTACGCTCGAATTAATGGATTCTGAGCGTGCCAATAATATCGAAAGTATGGATATGCTCACCGAATTAGATGAAAAGATGATCGAACTTCGCAAGGAGAGACAGAAATTTTACGATCAACGTAATGCGTTTAATAAAATAGTCAGAGAGCGTTCGAGGCAGGAAGAGCTGAATGAGATCTTAGTTAACGCGATTAAAGAAGGCAATTTGCCAAAATTGCATTATGAAGAAAAAAACGCGGAACTTTTGAATCCAACTAAAACCGATATGTTAATAAGTCTGAATGACATACATTACGGTGCGTCACACACAAATTACTGGGATTGTTATAATTCTGACGTTTGTAAGCATATGATTGAAAATTATCTTGCCAAAATTATTGATATTCAAAAAATTCATCATTGCGAAAATTGTATTGTGTGGGCAAATGGTGATATGATCTCCGGATCTATTCACCGTTCTATTCAAGTGACGAACAAAGAAAACGTGATTCGTCAGGTAATGGGCGTATCGGAGTTGATTGCAGGGTTTCTCGCTAAGCTGAGCGAATGCTTTAAATTTGTTCATTTTGTTAGCGTGGCCGGAAATCACAGTCGTCTCGATCCCAACAAAGAAGAGTCGTTGATTGACGAAAGACTTGATGATTTGGTTGAGTGGTATGTCAGCGCGAGGTTGCAGCACTTTAAAAACGTAATAATAGGATCTGGCGCAAAGATCGACTCAACGATGTATGTTATAAACATCAGGGGCTTAAATTATTGTGGTGTACACGGCGATTATGACGCTTCGCCGTCAAAGATACAAGCGCTCCAAACAATGGCGGGAGTCCCGTTATATGCAATTTTATCCGGGCACTTACATCATAATAAGGTAGATACCGTCCAGGGTATAAAAACGGTTATGGCGGGCTCTTTTCTTGGTATGGATGATTTTTGTATTCAGAAAAGAATTTACGGCATACCCGAACAAATGGTTTGTATATGTGACGAAGGCGGTATTATGTGTCATTATGATATTCCGTTGAAATAGTACATATTAATTGCGGCTGACGTCTACGGACTAAGCCCAGAGGAGATGGATGCGTCTGTCTCCTCTTTTAATTATGCAAGGAGGTGTCTGCGTGGGACGAAAAACAAAAATGAATATGATTACCTCAGAAGGACTGCTCATGCAGGTAAATCCGGAGAATCAGGCATTACTTAAAGATTTTTTAGATTATTTACGCTCGGTGCAGCGAAGCGAAACGACTATTCGCGGATACGAGAATGATATTCAGATAGCCTGGGTTTGGTGCCTACAAAATAATAATAATACATTCTTTGTCGACTGGACTAAGCGCAATATCGTCGCTTATCAGAACTGGCTGTTAAATAACAACGAAAACAGTCCGGCGAGAATTCGCAGGCTAAAGGCGTCGTTATCATCATTAAGTAATTATATTGAAGGAGTGCTTGACGATGAGTTCCCTAATTTCAGAAATATTATTAATAAGGTTGAGAATCCTGTGAATCGCCCGGTGCGCGAAAAAACAGTGTGGGACGATTCTGAATTAGAATCTTTGCTGGAGACGCTCATACAACAAAAGGATTATGAAAAGGCTTGTTATCTTGCTCTTGCGATGTATAGCGGTAGACGAAAGTCAGAACTGTGCAGATTCAGAGTGTCTGATTTTACAGAAGACAAACTGGTATGCGGGGGAGCTTTGTATAAGAGCTCTCCTATAAAAACAAAGGGCATGGGTGGCGGGAAAATAATACCTTGTTATACTCTTGCTAAAAATTTTACCCCATACCTTAATTATTGGTTAAAATATCGCGAGGAAAATAACATAGACAGCGAATGGCTTTTCCCAAATCTCCGCAATCCTTCGGAACATATTGCAATATCTACGGTAAATAGCTGGGCTAATACGTTTACCAGAATTACAGGCAAGCCTTCGTATATACATTCGTTAAGACATTACTTTACCACAATGCTTGCAAAGGCGGGAATTCCCGACGGAGTAATTCAGAGTATTGTTGCGTGGGAGTCTGGGGATATGGTTAAATTATATAAAGATATCGATGCCGATGAAGAAATCGGAATGTATTTTAAAAACGGAGATATATCCGTTCCCGATAAAAAGGGTTTTGGAGATATATAATATAAAGAATTTAAGGAGTTAATAATGAATCGAAAGGAATTAATAAGGCGCGTTGCTCTTGCAATGCGCGAAAACAATATTCGCAAACCAATTTCATCTCCGAAACAGGTTTTTCATATTTCGGATGATGAGGGCAACACTAAGGATTTTGTTGTTCGAAAGACGAACAAGGATGTTCTTTTTACCGTAGAAGATATTGACGCGATTATAGAGGCGTGCCTGTTCGTTGTAGAAGAGGCAATGAAACGCGGAGAACCAATATCAATACGCGGGTTTGGTACGCTTGGTTTAAAATACAGAAAGCGTAGGGCTACAAAGATACCCGGAACCGAAGAGTGGGTTGACGTTGATGCCAGGTATATCCCAAGATTTATATTCGGAAACGATCTGCGAATGTGTGCAAAAATATATGAGTTGTCGTTACAAGACAAGCAAGACACAGAGCCGCTACCAAGTCCCGATTTTATAGACGACGAAGAGATTGAGGGTGAATAATCATGTCGATAGAGATGAGTTCCGATAGAGCAATATGTTCCAGATGCGGGACGGCATACAGCAGACGCAAGGGATACTTCCCCGTCAGTTATGCTATTTTACACAAGGGTATAGGGCACATTCCCGTGTGTAAAGATTGTATCGACAATATGTATAATTCGTACCTTGCACAGTGCAACGATGCAAAAAGTGCAGTGCGCCAAATGTGCCGCAAGCTAGACTTATACTGGAGTAATTCGGTGTATGAAGTCGTATCTCGTAAAAGTACTACTCGTTCAATGATGACACAATACATTGCAAAGATTAACTCTGTGTCATATGCGGGAAAATCTTATGACGACACCTTATCGGACGAAGGTACATTGTGGAGCTTTAACACATCTTTGCCGGAGATAACCAATATCGATCCCATAATAGAAGAAATAGTAGACGAGTCTCAAAATGTTAATATCGACGACATTCCCGAAGATGTCAAAGCGTTCTGGGGCTCGGGATATACGCCGTCAATGTATATGGAGTTGGAGCAAAGGCGCTCATACTGGATGTCGAGATTTCCTCCGGACGTCGAGCTTGATATCGGAACCGAAGCTTTAATACGCCAGATTTGTTCGCTGGAATTAGATATTAACAGAGATAGAGCTGCAGGACGTAGTGTTGATAAAAGTGTAACGGCATTAAACACGCTGCTTGGCAGCGCAAACCTGAAGCCTGTTCAAAAGAAACAGGATGAAAACGATACCACGCTCGCCAATACTCCTCTCGGGGTGTGGCTGTACAGGTACGAAAATCACCGGCCGTTACCAGAAATAGACGATGATTTAAAGGACACAAATCGTCTCATGAAATATATCTTTACCTGGATGGGACATCTTTGCAAAATGCTGGGTATTAAAAATACATACTCGCAAATGTATGATTCGGAGATAGCTCGTCTCAGAGTTGAACATCCTGAGTACGACGGGGACGACGACGAAACAATGGTATCTGACATACTGTCAGAGGACGGTGATTCGTCTTGAGTAAAATTATAGATCGTATACAAAAAATTATGGATGGCGCGGCTTTGTGGGGTTCGTATTATAGGCATAACCCCGATAAATTTGCGTCTGATTACTTACATCTTAGATTGAAACGATTTCAAAAGATACTTTTAAAGATGATGTTCTGGGCAAATGTATTCGTTCTGATTACATGCCGCGGACTCGGAAAAACTTTTTTGGGCGCAATTTATTGTGTAACAAGATGTATATTATATCCGGGGACGAAGGTGTGTATTGCGTCGGGAACAAGGGGGCAGGCTATAAATGTTCTCGAGAAGATAATGTACGAACTTAAACCAGCGTCTCCCGAGTTATGTGCTGAAATTGACGAGAAACAAACAAAAGTCAACGGCACTAATGCTCAGATAGTATTCTTTAACACCAGCGTGATAAAAGTTGTTACCGCGAGCGATACGGCGAGGGGCAATAGATGCCACGTGCTGCTGCTTGACGAATTTCGTCTGATAAATAAGGATACTATTGACACGGTATTACGTAAATTTCTTACCTTGCGCCGTATGCCGAGGTATGAAGATTTAACCGAAGAAGAGAGAAGAAAAGAATACGCAAAAGAAAAGAATTTAACTTTATATCTGAGCTCGGCCTTTTGGAAGGATCATTGGTCTTATACAAAATGCGTCGATACTCTTAAAGCGATGGTAGATCCCAACAGACATCAATTTGTTTGTGGGTTCCCATATCAATTATCAATATCCGAAGGATTATTGGATCCGGAGACGGTAGCAGATGAAATGGCGGAGTCAGACTACTCGGCCATAAAATTTTCCATGGAGATGTGTGCGGAGTTTTACGGCTCCGATGATGGAGCGTTTTTTGACTTTGACTCTATCTCAAAAAATAGGAAGATTAAGTATCCCATTTTACCCGACTCGATCTCTTCAAAGCTTAATAATACTCAGAGCATACGAATACCGGCAAAACAAAACGGAGAAAAAAGATTATTATCCGCAGATATCGCGTTAATGTCAAGCAGAAGACATAACAATGACGCGACGGCGATTTTTATAAATCAGCTCTTGCCTACCAAGGTAGGTAGGTATATAAGCAACATTGTTTACGCTGACGCCTGCGAAGGTATGCGCACAGAAGAACAGGCGTTGGTTATTCGCAAGCTATATGAAGAATTTAACTGCGACTATATTATTCTGGATACAAATGGTCTTGGCCTCGGAGTTTATGACTGCCTTGCCAGAGATATCGTTGATCCGGAAACCGGAGAGGTGTATCCTGCTTTATCGTGCTGCAATAATACCGATATGGCGCTGAGATGTACATCGTCGTCGGCAGATAAAGTCATATGGTCTATTAAGGCAACTTCTCAATTTAATTCCGAGTGTGCTATTTTGTTGCGCGAGGGATTTAAAAGCGGACGTATTCGTTTGCTTGCAAATGAATATGATGCGGAAAAATATCTTAACGAGCTGAAGGGATACTCAACTTTAAATCCCGCAGAACGCATGCAATTTCAGCTCCCATACATTCATACGACACTTCTTGTTGACGAGCTTGTTAAATTACAACACGAAGAGTCCGGTGGAAAAATAAAAATATTCGAAAAGTCTGGAATGCGAAAAGACCGCTACTCCAGTCTTTCTTATAATTATTATGTGGCTACACAACTTGAAAACAAACTGAGCAAGCGTCATAGTATAAGCACTCAAGTTTCAGATATATTTGTGATAAAGCCACCATCTTATACAGGAAGGCGGTGAAACAAAGCCGATGATAGAATCTACTACACACAGCGCTACTCAGAACGAAACATCAAAGTCGTCTGAAAATATAGGATTTATTGGGTTGTCCAATAAATTTGCATTGTTAAATCATTTAATAATGCGTGATTTAAACGGAAACACAACAAGTGCTCCCACTTTCTCGCAATACAATAAACAAGAAATAGCCACATACCTTGGCAATCCTTATAAATATGAGAAACAATTAAGAGCTGCGGTTAGATATATATATGGCGCAAGTCCACACTTCCGCAGGCTTATACAGTACTTTGTGGGATTATCGGATTTATCATATATTATTGAGCCTTACAGGATCGATCCTAAAAAGGCAAATATAAAAACGGTTAATAGTAATTATCGTAAAGTTTTAAATATGTTATCTTCGATGAATATCAAAACCCAATTGCCGAAAATTCTTACAATATGCTTACGCGAAGACGTATTTTACGGAACGTTGTGGGTAACTAATGACAGCATAACAATTCAACAGCTGCCTAGCGAGTATTGTGCGATTTCTTCGATAGAGGGCAATGTGTTAAACGTTACATTTAACTTTTCGTATTTTGACAAACACATCACGAGCCTTGACAATTATCCGCCGGAATTTAAAATAAAATATCAACAATACAAGAACAAGAGAACAGTACGGTGGATAGAACTCGACTCCCCCACATCGTTTTGTATTAAATGTAATACCGATATCCTCGACTATGCAATTCCCCCGTTCGCCGGGATTTTAAGAGAAGTGTATGAGCTCGAAGATTATAAGGCGTTAAAGTTAACCAAGACTGAATTAGAAAATTATGCAATGCTTGTGATGATGCTCCCTCTATCGGATGATGGGGGATGGGGTATAGATCTCGACAAGGCAAAAGAATTCTGGAAAAATCTTGATTCGGTTTTGCCGGATGAGATAGGTTCGGTGTTGACACCGATGCCTATTAACAAAATCAGTTTCGAGCGTTCCAATACCGGAGATATTGATACGATTGCTAATGCAGAACAGTCGTTGTACACTGCCGCTGGTGTATCGTCTTTATTATTTAATAATGAAAAGGCGTCTGCAAACGCCTTGCTTCTTTCGATTAAGGCCGATCAAGCAATTACATACGGTATTGTAAAAAGCGTTGGCGATGCGATTAATAGATTCATTCAGTCTCAAAATTATGGCAAAAATTTCTGCGTAAACTTTTTAGACGTTTCGCCGTTTAATCGCAAAGAAGTCGGAGACGCGTATTTAAAGGCGGCGTCGTACGGAATTCCTACGATCGCTGCGTATGCGGCGTCACAAGGAATAGGACAGGCAGAGCTGGATGCAATGAGCTTTCTCGAGGGAGAAGTGCTCGGGCTGCAAAAATTATTTAAGCCCATACAGAGTTCCTCTCAAATGAGCCCGTTGAACCTTGAAAGTGACGCTGCGACAGACGATGGCGGAGCTCCAACAAAAGATATCGGGGAAATTACTGATAGTGGAGAGCAGTCTGCGGAGAATAAGGACGATTGGGGTTAATAATTATGAAAAAGAAAAATTTTATTTATGTGTTCAGGGTTGAAGACAGAGATAAACTTTTAGCTTTAGGGTACCAGCTACTTAAATCGGATGATTCCCAGGGTATGTATATATTTGAAAATCTTGGGCTGGTAAAATTTTCAATTAATGATATGAAGTTTGTCCTTACCGACACCCTTACCTTTTAAGATTGTGTTTTTTAAATAAATTTATTGGAGGTGATAGCAATGAGCACTTTAATGAGTATTCCGTATGAGTTAAACTGTATCTCATTATATAATGTTAAAGAAATAAACTCATCTTTTGCTTCAGGTACACTTAAAGTAATGTATCTGGGCAATAATCGAAACGGCACTCATTTTTCGAAGCATGCTGTGCAAAACGCACTTCCATCTTTAAGAAACGTTCCCATTGTTTGCAGGTGGGATAGTGAATCCGAGACAATCGGCGGTCACGACGTGGCTGTTGTTAAAGACGACGACGGCGGTTTACGGCTTAAAAATTTAACAGATCCTTGCGGCGTCGTACCGGAACACGCGCAATTTATATTTCAAAAGGATTGCGACGATGACGGAAACGAGCATGAATATCTGATTATCGATGGCGTAATTTTATGGAAAAGACAAGATGTATACAGATATATCGTGAATGATTTAGATGGTAAAGTCAAGCACTCTATGGAAATTCATGTGTCGAATAGCAATGATACACCCGATGGGTATCAAGATATAACTGATTTTGAATTTACCGCATTGTGCTTGTTAGGAAACGTTGAACCGTGTTTCGAGGGCAGCGAGCTTGAATTGTATTCGGCACAAAATTTCAAGCAGAAGATGGAACAAATGATGCTTGAATTGAAGGATAGTTTATCACAGGTCAATACCTCTGATGAGGTTGACAATATACACCCACAAAATTACTCGACGGAAGGAGGAAAAGAGGCATTGGAAGAAAAACAAATCTTAAGCGAAGACATGTCTGCGGAGACTCAGGCTGAACAAGTCGATAATACAGGCGCAGAAAACGCGTTGATCGAAAAAGAGCCTTCTCAAGAAGATTCCACGCAAGATAAATATGAATTAACCAGTAATATTGTGTCTGAGATTTGCAAAGCATTAGGCGAAGTTAAAATTCAAGACGAATACGGCGAATTTCCGCGTTATTGGTATATTGATTGCGACATTGAAGCAAAAGAAGTTTATTGCTGGGATTGCCTAGATTCGCTGTTATATGGTTTTTCATATATCCCGAATGGAGACAATATTATTATTGACTACGACAGCAAAAAGCGCAAGAAGTATAGTATCGTAGACTTTGACGAAGGAGAACAAATGCCTTTATTGGCATCGGTGTCTAAGTTTATGCAAGAAAATCTTTGCAATAATGCTGAGTGGGAAGCAAAATATCAAACAGCCTCCGACAAGATTGAGTCTATGACTGCAGAACTTGGTGAACTGCGTCAGTTTAAGGTCGACACCGAAAACGCCGTAATTAAAAATAAAAAGGATGCGATATTTGCTCAGTTCGAAGACTTGACGGGCGTAGAATCGTTTGAATCTCTTCGTGAGAATGCAGGCGAATATGATATTGAAACGCTTGAAGAAAAGTGTTTCGCTATTCGTGGCAAAAACGGATCATCGATCAAGTTTACTTCGGAAAACAAAGTTCCTAAACTTAAAATCGAAGTTACAGAGCAAATCAACGAGCCGTACGGTGGAATTTTTGCTAAATACGGTGTTGATGCAGAATAATTTAAAAATTACAACCCAATATATTGGAACACATTTTCCGTCGAATATATCGACGGCATTTTATTATGTAAATTTATAAGGAGGATTAAACTATGCATGGTGTTGTTCGCACTGATAATTTGTGGGGCACAGATGTTAGAGCTGGGCTCGTTTCGATTAAATACATTGTAACGACTGGTTCGGGCACAACGGAAAGCCCTTATGTAAAAACTGAAACCGCTATAGACAACGGTAATGTTTTAAAGGTTGGCGATCGTATAGTAGGCGAATACGAAGTTTATGAAGGTGTTACGCCCGCGGCTAACGACGCGCTTACCGATATCGTTCTTATCGCAACTCCCGAGGTAATGTACGATGAACGTAAACGCAATCTTGATGAATATGAAAACGTAGCAGGCAAAATTTGTCGTGGCTATCGTCTTCACACCGGAGACGTTTTCTCCGTTACCAAGGACGCGCTTGATGGCGTAGATTCGCCTGCAGTTGGTGATATTGTAGAACTGAAAGCCGGCACGAAACTTAACGTTGTTGCCAATGCTTCCGGAGCTACTTCCGGCTCAACTGTTGTTGGTAAGATTACCGACAAAAACGTTGTTGGCAGATATACATACTACGCTATTCTCGTAGATTAATTCTTAAGGAGGAGGATATTACAATGGCTGAAATGAAAGATATTGTTAAACTCGCTGTTGATACATATAAGGGCACTGTTGAAAAGTATTCCGAGTCTCAGGCTCAGGATGTTTTGCGTCAGGCTCTTATCGAAGTAAATAACGGCAAGACTACATTAGACTATAAAGATATTCGTGATGGAAAATGCAACGGCCTGTTTTCTCTTATCGAAGAAATACTCAGCAACACGATCATTGAAGGTCTTCAGGGCGATGAATATTTTAATGCCCTCGTTGACTTCCGTAATGTTGCAGAGGGAGATCAGAACGTATTCGTAGTTGAGGACAGCAATCTGTTTGTTGTTGCTGACGCTGCAGATGGTACTCAGGGCATCCGTCGCCAGAGACTTGGCGGTGCTACCGAAGCCGCAATTCCCACGTCTTTAAAGCTCGTAAGAATTTACGAAGAACTTAACAGAGTTCTCTCCGGACGCGTTGACTTCAACCAGTTTATAGACAAAGTTGCTGATTCGTTCCGTCAGAGAATGCTCAATGATATCTACGCTCTTTGGAGCGGCGCTACCGCTGCGCAGCTCGGAGGCGTTGCTTTCTTCCCCACCGCAGGCGCTTATGATGAAGATGATCTTTTAGAGGTTATTTCTCATGTTGAAGCTGCTGCAGGCGGCAAGCCCGCTACAATCATAGGAACAAAGAAGGGACTTCGCAACCTGAAAGAATCCATCCAGAGCGATGGCGCAAAAGATGAACTTCATAACTATGGCTACTATGGCAAGTTCTACGGTACGCCTTGCGTTGCGACACCTCAGCGCCACAAGATTGGCACTACGGAATTTGTTCTCGATGATGATGTTCTGACGATCATCGCTGGTGATGACAAGCCCCTTAAGGTGGTATATGAAGGCGATCCGATTGTTCTTATGGGAGATCCTATGTCCAACGCTGACTTCACGCAGGAATATCTGTATGGTGAAAAGTACGGTATGGGTATAGTTCTTGCAGGCAAGAACTCCGGCATCGGACGTTACGAAATAGTATCGTAACCCTATTTTTTAAAACATACGCCCGGGGCTCTATAAGCCCCGGGTGTTGAATGAAAGGAAGTATTATATGGCTAACACAAATACAAGAGCAAAGAGGCAGACAACTACCGCCAAATCCGTTAAAGCACCTGAAAAAGTTTTGGAAAAAGTGGAAACGCAACCCGTGGTTGTGAAGGATGTTGATCCAGAACAGTATGTTATTGTGCGCAACGGTTTTCACGGCAAACTTATTTATAAAAGTTCTCGTACGGGAGAAAAGTTCACATGGGACAAATACGGCGATGAACAAGAAATGCAGCTTAGAGAGCTGCGTAATGCGAAAAATACATCAAAGAAGTTTTTTATAAACAACTGGTTTATGTTCGATGAAACGTGGATTATCAGCTATCTCGGCGTAGGTCAGTTTTATAAGAATTCAATTAATATTGAACATTTTGATGATTTATTTAAGAAGCCCGATAACGAACTTAAGAAAATTATTAAAGACATGTCTGCCGGACAAAAAAAGTCTGTCATATACAGAGCAGTGGAAATGATTGCTTCTGGCGAAATCGATTCGCGTAAGACTATTTCAACTCTCGAGGAAGCTCTTGGAATTGACCTGATTGAAAAATAAGGGGGTTAATTTATGAGCGTCTCCTATGATGTGTTTACACGTGAGTTTTTAAATAAAATCACAGAGTTCGAATTTTTAAAACTTGTAGAGGCAAACAGAACTGAAGTCATTGACAGTTATCTTAAACGCGCTGTTAGTAAGTTCAGAAAAAATTGCAAATACAATCTCACAAGCGCAGCAGACGATAATTTACGTCAATTTAATATTGACATCAACAACGACGATATTAACGAGCTTGTTGATATTCTTTCTGAAGGCATGGTGGTGGAGTGGCTTAAGCCGTACGTATATCGTCAGGAATTGCTCGAAAACGTAATCAACACCAGAGACTATCAGACATACTCTCCCGCTGAGTTGCTTATGCGTGTCGGGAACGCATACGCAAAATCTCAAAAGGATTTCACGCAAATGATTCGTGAGTATAGTTATAATCACGGAGATTTGTCGGATTTACATTTATGATAATTGAAACTTCAACGGGAACTCCCGTAAATTCAGAGCTGCTTTATAACTACTTTAAAGCGCTTGTTAATCGTTTCTTTAAAATTCTCCCGATACGAGAAACGGAAGACACTTCTTTGACTGTATATATGCAAGGTTTGCAACGCGAGTTACTTGGGTGTAAAGAATTAATCCCAGAACTTCGCACAGACGCTGTATATCTATCGCTTCTCGGAATATTACAGTACTTAATTGACAACCCGGAATGTACAGTGCGCGAGGTGAGACGCGAGGTATTCTCGGCGATCAGTCTTTGCAACAAACTAAAATCGGTTTATGCTGAGAGGGGGTTGTAAAGTGGGCGCATGGGATGTTTACCAAGACAGAATAGAAAGCCGCGGATCAACTAAACGCGGTGCCGCGCTACAACGCGAGAAAAGGCAGCTTTTGACCAAGCTTCCTGACAACTTATCCTATCAAACAGTTACCATATTTAATTCGGAATACGGATATAATATCGAGTCACAGGAAATGGCAAGTAAGGCTGTAAGTAAAGAAGTGGTGATTATTAACTCGGATAACCTGAACGAAAAATACATATACTCCATGCCCGACGACGACATCGGACACGGTGATCTCGTATGCTGGATGGGAAACCATTGGCTTGTTACCGAACGAGACGCAAATACGACGGCTTATACACGTGCTAAAATGATCCAGTGTAATTATCTGCTTAAGTGGGTGTCGGATAATAACACGATTTGCGAACAGTGGTGTATGATCGAAGACGGAACTAAATATTTAACAGGTGAATACGAGGATAGGAATTTTGTTGTAGTAAGAGGTGATTCGCGTATTGCCATGACAATTGCCCGCAATAATATGACAGTAAAGTTTGGGCGCGAAAATCGTTTTCTTATAGACGATCCAGAGTCTTCTCTTATGCTAGCATACACACTTTCCAAACCATTTAAACTTGGCAGCACATACAACAATAAAGGTGTTTACAAATTTGTTTTACAAGAAGTAAACACTACCGATGACGATAATCAACAATTATGTATTGCTGATTATTATAAACACTTCCCGAAACAGACTTCTCAAGCGTCGTCAGGTCAAGATACCAGTCAGACAAGTCAGGGAAATGATTCAACAACTACCATCGACAGCTCAAGTTCAAATACAGGAAGGAAGGTGTGGTTGTAATTGAATCTCCAAGAGTTTTTTGATTACAAGAATCAACTTATGGGTGATTTACTGACAAATGATAATATAGTGGCACTTTTAGACGATTCGCTTGATGTGCAACACGCAGATTCGTTGGCATATTCTCAGGTATTTCCATATGAATATATACCCGAAACTGTTCAGGAAGGAAGAACATTTATTTGTTTTGACGTTGATGTACAAGAGTCAGTAAATAAAACATATCTTTTGCCCACACTTTTTGTATGGGTATTTACACATAAAAGTAAGCTTCGTCTTTCCGAGGGTGGTGTAAGGACGGACAAGTTATGCTCAGAAATATGTCAAGCGATTAATGGAAGCAGAAATTACGGCTTGGGAGAATTAAATCTTTACTCGGTTAAACGTTTTGCGCCAATGACCGATTATCAAGGTAAGGTTTTAGTATTTCATGCCAAGGATTTTAATAGACAATATGATCCTACTAAACCAATTCCATCTAATCGTAAACAAGGCTAATGTCTACAATAAATTTGCTTTACGCAAAACAATATGCAATTAATAACTCTATACGCATTGTGATTCCAACCGTGGGACAAATACTTGGCAACGAGGATGCTTATTACAGTCTCGTTTCTATCTTTACCGCAATGCCTATTGATTTAATGTGTCAGCTCGATGACGTTGGGATTGACTTTACGTCAATCAATGAGTATGAACTTTTTTTACTTATGTTTGAGGGTTTAAAGTCTCAAGACACCAGCTTAATATTTGATAATTTAGATTTATCAAAGTTCAAGGTAGTTGTTAATGGACAGAACGGGTCTATTGTGTTATTTGACTCGGAACACAATATTATCATCGATCGCGCAATTTACAATCAGATTGCATCTGTGCTGCGTAGGATTCACCACCTCGAGAAGAATAATCGCAAACCCGCTAATAATGAGGCAAGAGATTACATGTTAAAACGTGCGCGTGAAAAGATGCGGCGTAAAAATCGCAAAGAAGAATCATATCTTGAGTCGCTTATAATTGCTATGGTTAATACCGAGCAATATAAATATAATTTTGAGGGAACGAAAAATCTCACTATTTATCAGTTTAACGAGAGTGTTAAACAAGTTGTAAAGAAAGTCGATTACGACAAAAGAATGATAGGTGTCTATGCGGGCACCGTCAATATTAAAGAATTAAGTCAAGACGATTTGAATTGGCTTATTCACAAATAATTATTAGGAGGATAAGTGTATATGAAAGATATTACTATTACCAGTCTTGAAACAATTACCGCGTTTGACATCACGTCTGGTCAATACCTTTTTACGCTCGATGAACTTCAGAACGCATCTGTCGCTCAGGCACAGGAAGCGACTGAAATTACCGGTAAAGCCGGACGTAAGCTTAATACGCTGAAGCGTAATAAAGCGGTTACGATCAGCGGCGCGAACGGACTTGTTTCGGGCGGGCTTATGGAAATGCAGACGGGCTCTAATTTTGAGAACAAGGCTACCAACGTTATGTGGACTGATTATATTACTGTGGCGGACGGGGGCACGTTTACAACGTATAAGGCTATAGGCACGACGGGCGCAGAAATTATCGGCCTCTATATTAGAAATGCCGATGGAACACTTGGCACGAAACTTGAACAGGCATCGTCCGCTTCTTCAGGATATTTTGCATACAACCCCAGCACTCGCGCTCTGACGCTCCATTCTGACATTACTGCAGGAACAGAGCTTGTTGCTTATTATGAAAGAAGAATAACCGCAGACGTTCTCAGCAATCAGAGCGATGTTTATTCGAATAAGTGCATGCTTTATATCGATGCTCTCGGCGAAGATAAATGCGCTAATATTTACCGCGTACAGTTCTTTATTCCGAAAGCTGATTTTAACGGCGAATTTACGTTTGAAATGGGAGACAACCAAACTGTTCATAATTTTGAAGCAGAAGCTCTCGCAGGTGCATGTGGTGCAGGTGGCACGCTCTGGACATACACTGTTTTCGGCGAAGACGCGTCTGACGTCGCATCCAAGAAATTAACAGGTATCGCAGTAACAACAGCTCCGACAACGACATCTTACACGGTTAATAACGTTTTTGATCCTACAGGAATGGTTGTACAAGCTTCGTATGAAGATGGTAGCACGAAACCCCTCTTTACAGGTTCGTATACATATTCACCCGCAGGTACTCTTGCATCAACCAGTATTACCGCGATAACCATCAGCTACACAGAGGGCGGCATAACCAAGACAGCTACTCAGGCTATCACGGTTACCGGTGCATAATATGTCAACCGTACTTAAAAAATGTAAAGTTTGCGGAGCAGAATATCCGTATTGTAAAACCATCGTAAAAGACGGTGTATTTCGTTATCAAGACGTAGCTTGCTGTCCTGAACACGGCAGTATCTATCTTGCACAAATTCTTGAGTCGAGGGGCGATGCATCTGCTGTTGACGCTGTTGATCAAAATATTGATCAACCCACGAAACAGGATGCGTTTATTAATTATTCGCCCGCCGATGTTTCTTCCATCACCAGTGATACAGATGATGAGGAAGATGATATCTTTGAAGACGACGATGAAGATTTTGACGAAGATGATTATGAAGAAGACGTTGATTTTTAAGTAATAATTTAAATAGGCTGCATCTCAAAGATGCAGCCTATTCTTCATACAGAGGTGATTCAAATAGAATTATATTTAACGAGTGAGATTCCCCCTTCTGTTAACCACTATATGAGTTATCGCGTGATAATGAAGCACGGTAAACCGCTTGCGATGTCATATAAAACTCAGGAGGCGGTAAAATACAGAGAGATGTTCGCTGAATACGTACGAGACGAATGCAAGAAACAAAATTGGGATTTGATACCCGATAAGCAGCAACATTTTTATGTAGACAGTTATTTTTATTTTGATAAGACGAGCCGCGATTGCAATAATTATTTTAAAGTTATGCTTGACGCTATAACGGATACGCAATTGATATGGCTAGATGATAATGTGGTTTGCGAAAGAGTACAACGAATATTATATGATACAGAAAATCCGCGCATAGAGTTGAAAATTCATCCCGTGGATTACATAGGCGTTTTTGATGACGCGCCACAGATGGAGACCTTTGTTTCCAAATGCATCGGGTGTACTCGATATAATCGTAATTGTTCTATTTTAAAGAATGCAAAGCAAGGAAAAATTCAACAAGAAGTAATAGACGGTGTTTGTGTGGCAAGAAAACCTAAACGCTAGTTTAACGAATTAAAAGGAGGATTTATATTATGGCAAATAAAATTAAGAAAGTTTCTATTAATGCAATTGAGAAAGCTGTGAAAGAAAATTACTCTCCCGTCAAAACAATAGATTGGAACGGGCTTGAAATTGTTATAACTCCTACAATATCTCTTAAAAATATGTTGGGTTTTGTGAAAGACGTATCAGAGAACTGTTTTACTGAAGATAATGGTGCATATTTACCCGAGGTTAAAGACTTTGCGGTAAAAAATGCAGTGATCGCATATTATACTAACTTGACACTCCCGACTAACACAGAGAAGTGTTACGATTTGATTTATACATCGGGACTTGCTGATATAATTATAACACATATCAATCAGAAACAATTTAATGATATTACTAATGCCGTAAATTCTAAGATTGAACATTTAGCTAATGCAAATATTGATTCAGTCAACAAACAAATGAATAACATTTATGCTGCGTTTGAAAATCTTCAAACAAACATGGAAGAGCTTTTTT
Source organism: Clostridiaceae bacterium (assembly GCA_016281115.1). GTDB lineage: Bacteria > Bacillota > Clostridia > Oscillospirales > Acutalibacteraceae > JAEEHZ01. The sequence continues at coordinate 24,764 of JAEEHZ010000088.1, forward strand.
CAGGTGTTGATAATGACGATTTAAAGGGATTAGTTTCAGCGATTTCAAACGGACAATTTGATGAGACTAAAATAGTTGAAGCATACTTAAATAAGAAAGCTAAAACATCCCAAGAAACATCCCAAGAGGAATGATGCGCTATGGCTGTTATAAACATGCAAAGTATATTCAGTAAATGTAAAGAATGGTCGGAAAGTAAAAAGGGAAAAGAGCAAATGAGGCGGACAATTAACCAAATGCAGAAAAGCGGACAGAGAATTACTGCTGCCGGAAGTGAAGTTCTTACTAAAACAAAAATGTCTGAACTCGCCGACGAACTTATTTCAATTTTACGCAACACCGCAGCATCCTATGATCTCCCTTCTTCCGTATTAGATCATTTTGACAGCCTAACCTATGTTGTTCAGGATTTAGGCAATAGCGAGTATGAGTTTGATATTTATTTTGCTGACGATCTGAGCCGTGAATCTTTATATACAGACTATGATCAAGGGTCTGGAATTAATAATATTATTGCCTTATTTAATAACGGCTATGTTGCATCTGCTCCAAAATATGGTTGGTGGGAAAATCACAAACCCACCGGCGAAAGTATTATACGTTCGGCGGTAGGCGGAAGAGATGCATATATTCGAAGCTTACAGGGGCGTCCGAGTTTAAATTTCATGCAAAGAGCTATACAAGATTTTGTCTCGAAATATCAAGGAAAATATCCGTTGAGTGTTGTGTTAAACACCGCGGAATATGATGGAAATTATGCCGGTTCTCTAAACGGTACAATTACAAAACTATAATCATAAAGGGCTTGTATCGAAATATTGATACAGCCCTATATTTTATTTTAAAGAAAAGGACGGTGAGTATAATTGTCAATTAGTTCAGAATCTAATGTTGATGTAAAACTTTTATTTGGTGCCGCAGAAGGTAGCTTAGAACAAATAAGTAATGATATTCAAAGGATGCTTGCCGAACTTGATACAAGAAACAAATTTCGCATCAAGATTGGTGTAGATTTAACAGAAGCAGAAACTGCCTTAGGGAATATTAAAAAGAATTTTACAGAAATAACAAATAACCATGGAAAATCTGGCGCCAACACAAACGCTGTTGCTCTTAGTTATAATGACGCTACGCGAGCTATTAAAGATTATTATAAGATTTTATTAGAAGTGAGCAGGGTTCCAAAAAATGCGTTGACGCAAACCGATCAAGGTTGGCGCGCGGAGATTGCGGGTTATGAAGCTCTTGCTAGCGCACTAAATAGATCTAAAACTGCGTTTGATTTGTATACAAATTCAGCAAACACAAGTAATTTTACTTCAAAGCAGCAGATTGCCTTGCTTGGTTTACAGACATCTGAGGCTCAACGATACGCTATTGCTGTTGAAAAAATAAATGTAAAGCAGCAAAATGTGGATACGATTAAAGCACAATCTATGGCATACAAAGAGGCGCTAGATGTCATTAATAGATATTATGAAATACAAACAAGATGGATTACTTCTAACAATGATGTTGTTATGCGTGGTGGTGTATATACCAGTCCAGGCGCTATTTGGCAACCTCTTGCAGATGAATTAAACCGTGTAACTTCAGAATATTCAAAACTTAGCGCTGTGATGCACTCCCTTCCACTCGAAAAACAAACAGAACTAACGCGCATGGAAGAAAAAGCAAAGTCAGATCTTGCTATTGTAATCAGCAGGGTGGCCGCGAGAGAGGCTGAGGCGAGTAAAACACGTCTAGATGAAGCTAGTGTTTTACGTTCATATAATACAGCATTAAATCAAGGGCTAATATCTCTTAAAAATTGGACTGCGGCTGAAAATAGCAAAAGCGAATCAAGCCGTGTTGCTTATACTACCCTACAAACAGCAACCTCAGCGTTGCAAAGCACCTATAAACAATATAACAACCATGAAAAAACTCTCCAGGATTTAAAATCAAAAACAGAGGCGTACCGTCTGATATTAAAAAATACAGAGACGGAATTACGTAATAATGGAGATGCGACAAAATCACTCACAGACCGTCTTACCGGGCTCGCAAGTAAATTTGCATCTTGGTTATCTATAACACAAGTTATTATGTATGGAGTACGTTCTATACGTAAGATGATTAGAGCAAGTGTAGAGTTAGATACCGCGTTAACACAACTGCAAGTTGTTACGAACGCAAGTAACAAGGAAATGGAATTTTTTGCGGACACTGCGGCAGATGCTGCAAAAAAAGTTGGCGTCGCAATTACTGATTTTATAAATAGTGCAACTGTGTTTGCGAGATTAGGATATAATACTCTGGATTCAAGCACGCTTGCGGAATATACTACAATGTTGCAAAATGTTGGCGATATTGATGCTCAATCCGCTCAAGACGCCATAACAGCAATTATCAAAGCTTTTGATGTGAATATTTCAAACATAGAGTCCGTGATGGATAAATTAGTTAAAGTTGGTAATAATTTTCCAATAAGTGTTAGTCAAATCGCCGAAGGTTTAAATAATAGTGCCTCGACATTACATGCTGCAGGGAACACATTTGAACAATCTGTCGCGCTTTTAACTGCGGCCAACACGACCATACAAAACGCCGCAAAAGCTTCTACGGGACTGCGTACAATCGCTGCGAGATTACGTAACACCAAAACAGAACTTGATGATTTAGGCGAAGCTATGACTGAAGCTGCTTATAATGATTTGGTATCAGCGTTAACAAAAGCTAATGTTTCGCTAAAGGATGCAAACGGGGATCTTCGTAGCACATACGACGTTATGTCAGATATCGCATCGGTATGGAGCACGCTTACAAAAATGGAACAAGCCGGTCTGGCTACAGCAATTTCTGGCACAAGGCAACAGGCAATTTTCTATTCTATAATAGAACAATTTGACGAAGCATCTAACGCTATGGATGCGATGGGTCGTAGCTCAGGCGCGTTAAACGAAGCTTATGAGATTTTTATGCAAAGTATTCAAGCGCATATCAATCGATTTAAAGCGGTTTTTTCTGCGTTTAGTAATAATACTTTTACCCCTGATTTTCTTAATACTATTATAGACGTTGCAACTAAACTCATGGAAATTCTAAATGGAATTATGAAAATCGCCAATGCAGTTGGAGGATTAAATACTGCCTTAAAAGTAACTATTGGCTATCTTCTAATTATAAAATCCGCTACAATTTTTACAACATTAGCCAAAATTCCCAAATTATTTTTAGCTATACTTACTCCTTTAACAAAGGTGTTTCAAATTTTGACTAGAATTCCTACTGTGTGGGCGTCTTTTCATAGTGGCACGGCATTAGTGGTCGCCGGAACATCAAGATTGTCGGCTGCGCTAAAAGGACTTGGAATTACAATCACTAGCACACAAGCGGCTATGATGGGTATTATAGCGGTTTTGGGGTTATTATCTTTAGCATATAATAAACGCCAAGAATATTTTGAAAATGTGAGACAAGAAGCGCGTAATTATCTTGATAAAATCAGCGACACGAACTCTATTTACGAACAGTATCAAGCCTATAAAAAAGCAAAACAAGCCCTTGATGATACAACCGCGTCCAAAGAGGCGTTAAGAGAGGCATCGGTATCTCTGTCTAAAGCCCTGGGAATTGAAAACGAGATTATTAGCGAAGCAGAAAGTAATTATCAAAATATAACAATTGATCAGCTAAATAAAGCAAAGGAAAACGCCGAAAAGGCTATCAATCTAGCGCTTGGCAATATTGAACATCGTACGATCAATGCATCAGAAGGGTTATCACCGTTTGTGCCCATGAACGGTGTGAACGATGTATCGTCTACGGAGTATTATAAAATGGATACTGTATCAAGACTTCGTAAACAAATTGAGGCATGGGAAAATATGAGAAATCGAATGTCTGAAATGGTTTCAGATGATAAGGCGTCTAGCTATTTATACGGTTGGCTAAGCAAATTTTCAAATTCGGTAAGCGATGATTTTGATATCGCAGTTGATGCGTTAAAAAAGTTTGATGAATTGGTAGATCAAATTTATAACATTGAAAACGGGATTACTGAAAACAATTCTACACCAGTCGAGCAGCGTATCGCTAGCCTCGAGGGCTTAGTAAAAACCATCGACGCATTAAAATCAGCATATGATTCTCTTGCTACCGCAGAAAAGGAAATGCTTCACGGCGGTCTTTCTTTGGAAACTATTAATTCACTTTCTTCTGCGACCGAAGATTATATAGACTATCTTTATGTTGAGAATGGTCTTATAAAATTAAACGCACAAGCTTGGCGCGAGATGTCTGATGCTAAGATACAATCTCAAACATTAGAGATTCAAAAAGAAATAGATTCCATACAAGAAGAAAATAAACAGCTAAGTGAACAGCTTAAATTTTATGACAATGTCGGTGACAAATGGGCTAAGCAGACAGTACGCGACATTACAAAACAAATTGAAGATAATACTGCTAAAATTGTAGAAAATCAAAATAAGCTTGAAATATATAATAGTTTGTATAACAAAATTACCGATCAAATGAATGAATATTCTACGGTAATTACAAAAATAACTAATGCAAAAGAGGGATTTGAACAACTCAAAAATATATACAATGATATTGTAGACGGCGGGGCTTTTGATTTTTCTCAATTAATTAATTCAGATTTTGTTAATCAGTTTAAATATTATGGCGAAGTTTATGATAATTTTATTGAACAAATATCAAACTCGCCCGATGACATACAGGCATGTCAAGATGCTTTTAACAGACTTATTAATACGTTCGTTAATGAATCGGGAGTGCTTCAAGATGTGTCTGATGAGACACGAGATTTATCCGTAGCTATGCTCGAACAAATGGGTGTCACGAACGCCGCGAAGGTAGTTGACGAACAACTTGAGTATCAAAAAGCGAGATTAAAATATGCTACGGATGAGTATGTTGATAAAACGTATGAAGAAATTGCGGCCGAGTATGATTTAGCCAGCGCTGGCAGCGCCGCGCAGAGAGCTCTTGCCGAGCTTGCAATAGAAAAGTTCAAGTTAAACGACGACACGCATAAGATAGATTCTGCCGAAGATGTTCAGGCGCTTTTAGATATAGCAAACGCAGCAAAAATGAGCATTGTTGAAATCACAAGACTTCAAAATGCTTTACGATTATATCAAGAAGCCGAGAGATTAGAAAAGGAAGCTAACACTTCGCCATTTTTACATTTGGGCTTTGACGACACCGCTGACGCCTTTAAAAAGCAAAACCAATTAAAATTAGCAGGGCAACTTAGAGAACGCGCTGACAAAATAGCCAACGAACCTATCACGTTTACACCTATATCATATAATGATATAAAAGTTGATTATAAGCCCCACGTCAATAATAATGACAGCAACAAGTCCGGAGAAAAAGAACTTCGACAGATTGAAGAGTATATTGCGGAGCTCGAACCATATTATGAGCTACTTAAGCAACTTGAAGATATTGAAAACAAGATAAAAGAAAGGCAATCAGAATTAGAATCTGCGGAAACGGGTTGGGATAAGATTAATATCACCAGTTTGATAGAATCTGAACTTTTTGGTGAAGATTTTGATGAAAACGGGGAGAAAATCACTAAAAAGGTTAAAGGGATTATTGGTCTTTATAAGGCTCAAAAAGATGCATTAGAGCAGCTTAACGAGGCTCGTCAAAAAGACATTAAAGAGAATATAAATGAATTAATAAATAGGGGCTTTGAAGTTGAATACGATGCAATTTCAAATACTTTCTTTATTAAAAATCTTGAGCACTTAAATGAGTTAAAAAAAGAATCCGCAGAAAGATATGACTCCTTAGAGGAAGCTACAAATGCGTATCGTAAAGAGACGGAAGAACTTATTAAAGACACCGAAGAATTGAATTCAGCCAATCAAGAGGGCGTCGAATCAATTCGGAGTCTTACACAGAACATCAAAGATGATGGTATAAAGGTAATTAATTATCTTAAAGAAATCGTGTCACTTGCTAATGATGCGTTAGATGTATATCGAAATATATATGACACCCTTCAATCTGCCGCGGATGAATATGCGTCAAGCGGCTTTATTACCATCGAAACTTTGCAATCTTTAATAGGTCTCGGCACGCAGTATATGCAATATTTAACCGATGAAAACGGTGCGTTGGTAATAAACCGCGAACGTATTGAAGCAGTGTTAGCTGCCAAGGCTCAAGAACTCGCGTTGGAAGAAGCTCTCACATATGTTGAAAGAGTACGACTCGCGATACAAGAAGATTCAGTAGAAAGTCTGGATGAATTGCTTCACTCAACAACGGACGCTACAAATGCAACGTGGGATTTTGTATATGCTAAGCTCGCGGAACTAAATTTGAATCAAGAGCAGTATGAGGCGGCTTTACATAACATCAACGCAATACGCTCTCTGGCGAACGGCGCTTCATCCGGTATAGGTAAGGTTGCCGGAAAATTATCGGATGAATTATCAGATATGAAATCCGGACTTGACAACATTCTTAACTATGTCATGGACATGTTAAAACAACGGGTTGATGATCAGATTGACGCATTGCAAGATATGAAAGATGCATTTGGTGATATTATTGAGTTACGTAAGAAATCTCTCGACGAGTCGAAGAAAGAAGCGGATTATCAAAAGAGTATCGCAAAACGCACTCAGGAAATCGCAAAGCTTCAATCTAAAATCAATTCATTATCTCTCGATGACAGCCGCGAGGCAAAAGCACAACGCGCAAAGCTTCAGGAAGAGCTGGCAAACCTTCAGGAAGAGTTAACTGATGAACAGTTTGATCACGCCAAAGAGGCGCAAGAGAATGCGCTTGATGATATGCAGAAGGCATACGAGGCGGAAAAAGACAGCGAGATTAAAGCTCTTGAAGAAAGCGTGTCTTCCACAGAAAAGCTTTATCGTATGGCTATCAACTATATAAGGGATAATTGGGAAGATTTAAAGAACCAGCTTATACAATGGAATTATGATATAGGCAACAACTTCGAAAGCGATATTGTCAGCGCATGGGAAAACGCTTTGAAAGCAGCTCAAAAGTACGGCAACTATGTAACCGCTATCAATCATATAGATGCTGATATAAGCAGCGCTGAAGGTTCAACACCGAACGACATCGTTTCAGGTTCGAGGTTTGTCGGCAGAGACGAGTTTATTCACTCTCGTATAAAAGAGATGTGGCAAAATTCGCAGGCATGGCATAAAGCGACTCAAGCAGGACAGGCCGCGCTTGAGGAACGCAATGATGAGCTGGGAGAAGAATTACGAACTGTTGGCGTAAAGGCCATCAAAGATAAAGAAAGCGGCGCTTGGTATGTTGATTACATCGGCGGGGATTTGCTGTATGATAAATACAAAGATTATATTTACCATTCCGGCGGTGTTGTAGGCAACAACCCGACGTTAAAACAAAACGAAGTCATGGCACTCCTTCAAGAGGGAGAGGTTGTACTTGACAAAAAGCGAGAGCAGGGTTTGTATAAGATTATTGATTTCGTGCAATTATTTTCCGATAAAATGAGTAAGGCGCTAACGCCCGGAAGTATCGGGAACAGATTGCTGAGCGGCTATGCTCTTGATCATCCGGCGCGCGGATTACTCGCGCCCGCGGGCAACGGAATAGAATTCAGCCCGAATATAAACGTAACTATCAGTCACAATGGCAGTATGACTGAAGCCGACGCAAGACGTTACGGTAAGATTGCTGCTGACAGCACACTGAGCGAGTTAACGGATGCGTTTTCGAAAAGAGGTATTACCAATCTGGGTAATGCTTTTTTAAAATAAATGAAGTTTGAGGGCAGGCGGACAACATCCCCTGCCCCGCTATATATTTAAAAATAAGGAGGTGGGATATTGATTATCGATTTTGCTAAACTTGCTGCACTCGGAGTTTTAAAAGAACAGCCCAGACTTGTATTACGCAATCTTGATAATACGGCGATTCAAACGCTTGGAAACGCGTATAATCTTAAGGCTAACATTCGTTATAACGAAGTTTCTGCTATCACGTTTGACATCCCTGCATACGTGGATGGAGTAAAAACTCCTCACTATGATGATATTATCGGTATGCGTATTATAGACATGCTGAAATGGGGACAATTTATTCTTATTAATCCCGAAACATCCAATGACGGTATACGCGAGATTAAAAGCTGCAAAGCGTACTCTCTTGAATATGAATTAACTTATAAACAAACATATATTCCCGAGGGAACATATAATTTTTGGAACCCATTCGATTCAGAGAATACTATACTCGGCATGATAATAAACGATTTAAAAGCGGGATCATTGTTATCTTGGCGTATTGGGTCGGTCGATGCCTCGTTAATAGGCAAATATCGAACATTATCCGAAGAAAGCTCCAACATTTATAATTTGATTAAATCAACTGTGCAGAAAACATATGGCTGTATTTTTGATTTTGATACCTACAACAGGCGAATACACGTCAGAGATGTACATTCTGGTAATTATACTAATGGGGTTAATATATCTTTGAACAATCTGGCAAAACAGATTAATATTGAAGAAGACACGGAAAATATTGTAACGGTGCTTGATGTCAATGGCGGAGAAGACGTGGACATACGTATGGTAAATCCGCTTGGAACAAATAAGATATATAATCTCGATTACTTTATGAACCAGTCTCATTTTAGTACAGAGATGATTAGAAAATGGGAAGCGTGGAAAAATAAGTATGAGTCGATTCAACCGAGGTTTTATAATTTATCAGTAGAGTATTCTTTAAAAACCGCTGCGATTGCTACAGCCAACGCCGCTCTCACAGACATTAACGGAACGGAACTTGAGTCTCTTGAAAATCAAAGGGCGGTGTGTATAGAGTGGTTGGCTCAACACGCCGACAACGATCCGGAGTATCAAAATTTTCAAGAAAGGTTAAACGAATTAAATCAACGAGTCAGCGAAGTACAAACAGAAATTAATACGCAAAAGGATATTATCTCAGAACTTGAAAATGAGCAAGAGCTTATCGCGGAGGCAATGGAAGAAATTACGAATTCCATTGCTTTTAAAAAATATTTTACTGAAGATGAATTATTAATATTGAGTTTATATTTTAAAGAAGACGCTATTGAAGAGAGTAGTTTTGTGTTAACTAACGTGCAAAATTATAACACTGCAAATATCAGTAGTAAATACGAAAGTTTACATTTTTCGTTTAGCGGAGGAACAGTAACCAAAACTCTCAATAATGATACAAATTTATTCATGATTACCGGAGGTAAAGTGGTTTGTTCCAGTTCTCTTGCCACGACAATTAAAGCAAATGTTATTCGCGCAAGTTACGAAAGAGATACAAACGGTAAATTCGTATTAGCTCTTTATCTGAGCGACGGCAGAATTAATAATGTTGATTTTCCGGGAGGATGTATTTCATTTACCGGGCATTCTTTAGTTCCTCAAAGCGATGCTCAGTCTATTTCTGCGTCAGATATTTATGCTACGGGAACGTTTTTAAATTTCGACGGTGATAACGGTAATCTTTATTTTACACGCGATACGACAGAATACGAAAGGTATGCGGTTGAGTGGGACTTGTATGATTATGGAAAGTCTTGTCTCGAAGCTCTTGCATTCCCTACTTATAAGTTTGACGTATCTTCGGCGAATTTTTTAATGTTAGATGATTTCAATGCGTTCGTGAGAGAAATTGAATTAGGACAATGCATTTATTTAAATACCGGAAGTGAGGTATTAGAGCCTATTTGCATAGGCGTTGATATAGATTTTGAAAAAATGTCCTCTATGTCGCTTTTGTTCAGTGATAAATATAGCGCATCAGATAAGGCGTTTAAATTAGTTGACTTGCTTGATAACAGTATCTCGATGGGAAAAACATTGAACTCTAACAAGTTAAGTTACTCGTCGTTTATAGATAGCGGCGCGTCTACCGCGGTAAAGACATTTATGGACAGTGCCTTAGACGTTGCGAGAAATAAAGTGCTTTCAAGTTCAGGACAGGGTGTATCGTGGGATAATACCGGATTGCATTTACGCAAATATAAAAATAGTTCAGAACCCGAATATGGATTCGAAGATGAGCAAATCTGGATGATTAATAACGCCATTGTTTTTACTGATGATAACTGGAAATCTTCAAAATTAGCAATAGGCAAAATATTTGATAAAAACCTGATAGGATACAGTCTCACGCAAGACAAGGCGTATAATTCACAAAAAACATATTATATTTTTGACGAAGAAAGTAAAAAGTATATTGTGTATACGGGCGGCGCCGGGGGTTGGTCGTCGGCAACGATTTATGAGTATAACGAAGACGGCAGCGCATATGGTATCGCAGCGCCTTATATCGTGGGAACACTGCTCGCAGGACGTAACCTGGTAATAGACACCGGAGACGGCACATTTAAGGTTGATTCAGAAGGCGTACATATTAATGCAATGAAATTCTACATTACGCAATCAAATAATCTTAAAGATACGTTGGATGGGTTGTCCGGGGAAATAAGTAAGAATGCTAATAAGATAACAGGCGCACAGAGTTCTATTCGTAATTTAAATAAAACAATAAACACAAAAATCTCAACATACTACACTGACAATCCTCCATCCGATGAGGTATCAGAGGGTGACTTATGGTTTAATACTTCAAAAGAGGATTCGGTGAACTATACTTCTAACACGCTCTATCGATACACGAACAACGATTGGGAAGAAATTCGCGATGGTGCAATTAGTGTCGCTTATCAGGCAGCCTCAAATGCACAAACAACAGCAGATCAGAAAATTACCACATATTATGATAGTACAAATCCGTCGAATAAGTGGGACACGCTCGCAAAATCTAAAAATATTGGAGATATATGGTACAACACTATGAACGGTAAGGCGTACAGGTGGAATGGTAGTGAATGGGACACTCTTGAAGACAAAGACTTAAAAATACTATCCGGAGCTATTGGTTCATTGAGCTCTAGATTGCGCGATGTAAATCAAACACTTTCTCAGGTTATTCTCGATAACGGATACTTAGACGCAGAGCAATTACAGGGTGTTATAGACTCTCAAGCTACTAAAATGAAAAACGGAACAGGAAACGTTCTTTTTGATAGCGATGGCATATGGTTAATGAACGCGTCAACAAAAGACGAAGCCACCGCTGCAGTCTGGATGAACGAACAGGGAATTATGTTCGGAAGTAAAAAGAATGGAAAGTGGAAAGGAAGCACCGCAATCGGATTCGAAGGCATTGTTGCCGACGCTCTTGCGTCAAAAGTACTGACCTCGGTGTATATCCGCGGCGGAAATATTCAAATCGGCGATGAAAACAGTCCGGCATTTCAAGTAGACGAGTTCGGTAATTTAACAGCAAATAGCGGTGTTTTTAAGGGATCGCTGGAGTCACCCACTCTAACCGGAAAACTTTACGCCGGAGGAACAGAGGAAGATACCTGGATTATCGGAGCAGGACTTAGTATAGGCGGAGAAGGTATTTTAAATACTCCCAAAAATGCAAATTTCTATGTTGATACAAGCGGTAATGTTACGATGAAAGGTGATATCACTTTATCTGGTTCGATTAATTTGAGCGCCGGAAAAATTACCTGGAGCAGCAGCAATACACCGGTTCAAGTACAATATAGTGGTGACGGAATCAATGACTGGCACCCTGATTTTAGGCCTAATACAAACCATCCAGATGAAAACGATTATTACGCGCGCTATAGTTATGACGGAGGAGATAGCTGGACTGGCGCTATTCTTATTCAGGGACGCAATGGCGAAGACGGCAAAAATGGTACAGATGGTGAAGACGGTAAAGATGCGAATGTAGATTTTGGAGAAGTAAACGCAATTCTGGGGAATTTGTTTACAGACTGGAAAGGTGAAGCAGCCTCCGAAATAACCGGTTCATATATTTATTCACCAAAAATTAAAGGCGGAGAAATTTATGGAACAAATATTTTTTCTGGTGATGGCGGTTATACAGATCGATTTGCTGGAGTGACACAAATAACCGGTAAAGGAATAACGGTATCTGTTTATAACGGCGACACTTTGACAGACGAAGACGAGTATGATTTTGATCCAGCTGATTATGTTAGGAAGATTGGGCTGGGATATTCAAGCGGTGACTATGCTTATCCATATTTAGTACTGGGCGCCGGAAGCGGTGATACTGGTGCCAAAGACGCAGGGGTGGTCGCAAAATTCGGACATGGAATTTGGATAGGTACATCAGATGTGTTATCGCAAATGGGAGCTGAGCCGATGATAACAGCTGGCTTGACCACCGGGATATTTATTGAATTTCCAGGCACATATAATGGAGATACATATAACGGCGCTATATACCAGTATATTGACGGTAAAAAATCTAAGATTGGATCCGGCGGCGGTACAGCAACTGCTGTATTCGGGTAAGGAGGTATAAGATGTCTTGGAATTATTTTAGATCACAAGACGTGAAATTAATAGAATCTCAATACGTTTTTTCGGGATCTCCAGTCCTGCAAAATGGGTGGGGTATATGTCTTAGTATGATATTTGGTAACTCGGGAGATTTTTCTTTTCACATAGTCGGCGTTCCGCCGGACGCGCCTCCAACCAGAATCAGGGTGTATTTATCCAATTATGATGATTTTTATAGTGACACCGGACAACCAATAGATTACTTAAGAATATACGACGGATATACTCCAAATCTTGCCTTTTCTTATTATATTTCCCCGTCAGACGTCCAGCACAGAAAAATATATCGCGTTTGGGTGAGGTGTGTTGATCCCGAAGACACCGTAAAAATTAATTTATCAATCGATTTAAGTAAAATCACTCCGTGGAGTTGGTATGATCAGAATTTTTGGGCGTCTCCAGAAATAACGTATAAGGCTTATCAAGCATTAAATGAAGGTAGGCCTGGAGGACATATGTCTGACTTCAACTACTTAGTATGGAATGATATGTGTAATAAGGTAAGCGAGATACGAACCAAGTCGGGTAAGTCATGGAACAAGGATTATGGCGCATATAGATTTCTCCCAATGAATCCGGAAGATAAAAAATTAACCGCCCAAAGATTTAAATCATTAGTTACAAATTTAGATTCAATTTGGGATGGTATAGATACGGGCATTGACATTAGTAAAATAACTCCTGGTTCACCAGTAAAGTCACAGTATTTTCTTGATATAACAAATACGATGAATAATATAATTCAACGCATGTGAATTGCAAATATTTTTGGAATTTAAAGGAGATATAAAAATGAAAAATGAAATCATACAGCGTATTGCATCTGTAATCAATGCGCTTAATAATGTTACGGTAAAAGGTGAAAGCAATCTTGCCAACATGAGTGGCAGCATCACGGTACTACGAGAGATCGCAGACATGGTTGCAACACTTAAGATAGCAGAGGAAACAAAAAGTGAAGAGGTGAAATAATGTCTTTTTATGGATGTCATTTTAGTTTTGACGGTATTTCGTGCGAAGAGTATGGGTTGATGCTATATGAATTCGGTCAAAGTAATACGGAAAACGTTATGCTCACCCCAGATGTAGATATCATTGAAGACAGAATCTCCAGAAGATTTACTCCTCTTCACTACGGAGCCGTGTATAACAAACCTCTGGAATTTAATATGACATTTGGCGCCGATATCAACGCAATTGATAATAATACCTGGTTGGACAGATGGGACTTAGAAACGATTGCTGTGTGGTTAACAGGGCACCAAACATATAAATGGTTAGAAGTAACTCAGCCGGATATGGAAACTTTCCGGTACAAGTGTTTTATAACAAACTTAAAATATGTGGATATAGGCAAGGTTCCTTGGGGTTTTACATGCACCGTGCTTTGTGATTCTCCGTTTGCTTATACGTATCCCGAAACATTTACATATACTTTAAACGGTAATAATGAAGATATTACGCTTTATAACAAAAGCTCTTATCGCGGATATTATAAGCCTAAAATTGAAATATTTCCGGGTAATCTGAGAACTTTTAGTATTTGTAATTGTACTGATAATGATTACACAACAATGTTTGTTGGACTGCCAAGAGCCATCAACAGCATTACTATCGATAACGAAAATGAAATTATTACTTGTAATGATAATTTGAATCCGTATCCATATTTTAATTTTAATTTTTTCCGGCTGGTGCGCGGGAACAATCTTTTGCGTGTCAGCGGCGATGGAACTTTAAAAATAACTTGTGAGTTCCCAATCAGTGTAGGAGGTTAATTATGCGATTAAATACTTATACACTCCCTGAAATCAGCTTCGTTGGCGGCTCGACGCAAGTTTTACGATTTTATTTAAAAAATCAGAACGGTGAAACTTTTGACGGAGATGGTGCCACATCAGACTTCGCAATCTGTAATTATTCTAATAAAATCGGACTGCCGTTATTAAGTTATACGCCGTCTTTACTCGAAGACGAAAGAGGTGTAAAAAGCATACTCGAGGTAACTATCCCACAAGCGGACACCGCGAAGCTTTCTGGAAAATATATTTATCAGATTATTATTACCGACTTAAGAGGAGAGTCGGAGATTCCTAATCAGGGAATTATGCATATTATACGGAATATTCATCAAGATTATATTCCGTCAAACGAATAAAGTTATATTTTATTACGCAGCTTATATAGCGGCATTAATATTACAAAAATGGAGGAAATGTATGAACACAAATTATTTTAAAAATGTTATCATGGGCAACCTCTTTCAGACGAGTACGGGCACCGCGCTGCCGACGACTTATTATATTGGACTGTCGAGTACTACACCCACCGCTTCCGGAACGAATGTTACTGAACCCAGCACATCGGGTACCGGATACGCACGCAAGCAGCTTACTTCTTTAAGCACGCCGTCAAACGGCGTAATTCAAAACTCTTCAGCCATTTCTTTTCCTGAAAGCACTGCAACATGGTTTAGTGCGTCGTCACCTGCGACATATTATGTTATTTATGACTCATTAACAGGAGGAAATTTATTAATGTATAATGAGTTGACGGCACCGAGAATTATTGAAGTTAATACTGTCGCGACTATTAAAGCAAACAGTCTTTACTTACAGTTGACTGACTGAGCGCGGGGTGGGGCGCCATGAAGCATATTGACATAACGCTTCCGAAGCGCACATCCGAGCATACAATATATATTGATAAAGATAAGCATTATAACATTGTTGTCTCAAAAGAACTTCCCGATATCGATCTATCGATTAAGAATCTACTTGATAGACAGGGGATTTATGGTGACGAGTTATATCCTTTAATCACACATTTAACACAGGATAAAATTGAAATTCTTTTAGATCTCAGTTTATTGGGTTCGCCGTTTCTCTTTTTTTACGACGATATGTCGTTTGGAGAAATTGATAGTTCGCTTATACCCACACTCGAGAGAGAGGGTAGTTTTGATACGCTTGCGTTAACGCAAAGTGTGATAGATTTACAAAACACCGTTGACACGAACGTAGAGTCTATCGAGTTCTCTCTCGAATCTCTTATGAGTATACTATTGCAGCAATACATATCAATGGAAACCGGCCAGCTTCCTTTAGATGTGTCGCTAACAATGACAGATATAACTTATACCGAATTACAAAAGAACAATATGTCGCTTTTAACGCAGGTTACCAATGATTTATATAAGCAAGTATTTCTTGAAATGACAAAGCGCGGACTGCATTGGCTTACGGGCGTACTCGGTGATTATGACGACATGTTATTGAATGATATAGATAACTACTTCCCTTCAATATCTCTTATTGCTGGAGCAAGTAGTGTATATTTACAATATAATTTAATGCTTGGGGAACATGATATCGCGCTACAGAGCGCTATTAATGATTTAATGAATGTGGTTATGATACGTTCTGGGCGAAATTCTCTTCCCATAACGTCGAATGATGTTGCTGTATTAAATACTATATCTTTGCCAAATGATACGGCTTGCGATCTCGTACTGGGTGTTGGTATTGATTCACTTACACTTTTAGTTTATCCTAATTCAGACGAGTTTGAAGCGATTTTAGATGATACTATGACGGACGAAGTTAAAGTTACAATTTTTATAAATACGACAAATGCGTTAAGACTAGGAACTGAAGCAACTGATGACATAGAGTTGTGGCGTAGTATGGAATTTTACGACAACGATTTACTTATGACGTGGGATGATTATACACTTGAAAATATGGAAAATGCTTCCAGAATTTCATAATCAAGCTATACTTTTATATGGAGGAAATTAAATGAGCTACACAGGTAATCTCAATTTATTGCTTACTCCGGAGGCAGACACGTCAACTACATTTAAAGCTTGGCGTGTTGCTATGAACGGCGAAAGCAATAGTAATATGATGAAAATAGATGCTGCTTACGGCGATTTAGATGACGCTGTGCGACAAGCTCAGGCTAAGGTTGATGCTGTTTCTGCGAAAGTTTTCGGCGGTGGCGACATTAACACGTGGGCAGACGTACAGACTATCGTCCGTGCCGGTGCAGCTTCACAATATTTTAATATTGGAGACCAGCTTATTGCTGAAAAATTTGACTCAATAAGCGCCAGTGTCGGAGACAGCACAGGCATTAGTGCAGCGACAGTAGATAAGAACGATTTTTTATATGCTATCGGTGAAACAAAAGCCGGCGTATATGTGTATACATATGATGGTGCGTATTGGCGTAACAACATGGGAGAAATTGTCAACCTGACTGATGAAGACGCGGCAAAATTTTACGGCGTTGTGTTAACCGGCACCCCCGTTGCGGGTGATACAGTCATTATCACCGTCACGACAGAATCTTTTGTTTTTGATATTATTGGAATCGATCACGATACTCCGAGTAATACGAATTATACTCATAGTATGACGTTGCAATTAGAAGATGTATTAGAGGACACGATGGTTTATGACCCACGTGAAGCCTTTTACTACGCAGACGAGGGCTTATCAGCTGGAACATATCATTTTACCGTGACAGAGGGACAATATGCTGCTGATAACAACAAGACATTCCAGTTTACTCTCTCCTCAAATGCACCCGCAGGAAGTCAGCTTGTATTTACCCATTCAAGCAACGGAACTTTTGTCAATTCTACCATTAATGTTTTTAATAGCGCGGTTGCCACAACCGCAGCGCAAACTGCCACGCTTACACAAGGTAGTTCGGGAACAAATCTCGGAACTATTAGCAATAGCAGCTCCACAACTAATTTTAACTATATACGTAGGGCATTAATGGGCAACAACCTCTGGAGTAAATCTTGGATACGCCAGTGGCTGAACTCCGATGAAATTGTGTTTTTGCCGTGGACACCTCAAAGTAATTTCGACAGACCGCTCGGAGGCGTTACCGGATGGTTATACGATTTTGATCAGGCGTTTATTAACGTATTGGGTTCAGTTGTTAAAACCACTCAAAAGGGTGTGACCGACGGGTATGGGCTTGAAACAACCGATGATAAAGTTTTCTTACTTTCGCGCGCTGAAGTTGATGCCGGTGCTGAACGTAGTGCTGATGGCGCAGAAGGAACAGTTTACGCTTATTATGCGGGTGCTAGTAGTGATGAGACAAAACGTATTAAAAGCAGCGAAGATGTTCCTAAAGGGTGGTGGCTTAGAACCGCGCTTTATAGCGCAGGATATAGTTCCAGAAATGTGTCTACAACCGGCAGCGCAACATCAACCGGTGCCTGCGGTAGTTATTTAAGCGTGGCACCGGCGTGTGCTATTGTATAAAAGGGTTATGGAGGATTATATAATGAAATATATTTCTTTAAGAGAACAGCTTATTAATGAGCGTCGCAAAAATGCTTTGGTTACCGCTGCTCAAATGCAAGATGCGGCAAATATTGAATATATTGCCATGATGTGTGATATTGAGTTAGATGCTGACGTTGAAGAAGAAATAGCTGAATATAATGAAACATATAACGAGTCGAATATAGAATCAGATAACGAGTCGAATATAGAATCAGAATTTGATGAAGATGAAGATGACGAAGAAGAAGACTCTGATGACGAATCTGAGTCTGACGAGGAGGCGTAATCATGAATCACAGCGCTAAATTTGAAAAAGTTAAAGGGTACTACGATAAAGGCCTTTGGAAAGAATTTCAAGTTGCTAACGCCGTTGTTAAAGGCTGGATTACCGCCGAAGAATATGAAGAGATTATTGGAAGACCTTATAAGGGTTAATAACTTGGAGGTGAATAGAAATGGCATATAGCATCATTTCAAATTGGGACAAGCCAACCCGGCAGAAACGCACTTTCTTATGTGATGCACGAGCTGATATTAGTAGTCTTCCGACTGATGTGCCTGTTGGTTCTGAGGCGATGGTTACAGCAGACGCATCTGTTTGGATTTTAGACAACTCGAAAACATGGATAGAACTTTGATAAGGAGGTGAACTTATGGATTTAATTACTCTCGCCCTCGCTTTAAATAAAGCGAAAAAATACACTGACGATACAGTTACAGTTACTGATGTGCAGAAATCTGACGGTACAAGTGTTGTTTCTGGCGGAGTTGCAACATTACCTCCTGGATTGATAGCAGATATAGCAGATATACAAACTCCCGATGGTGTCAGTCTTGTGTCAGGAGACACAGCATTTGTACCTGTTAAAGATATACAAATTGACGGAAGTACAATTCTTGATACAAACGGCATTGCAGATTTGTCTATATTTAATACCGATACAACCCTATCTACCAGCGGAAAAGCCGCAGATGCAAAAGTTACTGGCGATAAAATTACTAGTTTAGAAAATACTGCTAATGCGGTAAATGAAAATATATTAAAGCCAATCGCCGAAACAATTAATATTTATGACGTAGAACATAATTCTGTAGTTCAATCCAATACGCAGTATACCCAAGGGACTGTTTATCTATATGGATATGTGGGCGACATAGTGATTTCGACAAAAGGAAATCAGGCTGCTTCATTCCAAGACGAAACTGGTGCTGCTGGTTCTGGTTTACATGTATACAATAGCTCAGGAGAAGATATGCAGGTGTCTTACGGTAGTACTGTATCATCTACGAGCGGTGCAACTAGACAAGGATTGATTGTTACTATCCCCAGCGGAGCGTCGTACTTGACATTTAAATATAGAACGCATAGCGCAACCAAAATACTTGTTTCAGAAGTTATGGTAACAACGGGTAGTACTATCGAAGATGGTACGTATGTAACATACTCCTCGCACTATATTATATTAGATACAATAAAAAAAGATATGAAAATGACTCCAGTATACGTTTCTCCCGATGGTAATGATAATAACGATGGTTTGAGTGCTACAAATGCCGTTGCAACCTTTGCTAAAGCACTTGAGATTTCAAACGTTATTTTTGCTAAAAGAGGAGTGTATAATCAGTCTATTTCTTTATCAGGTAAAACCGGTGTGCGAATATATCCTCTTGACAACGACGAGACATACTCAGCCACCGAACGGCAGAAAATTGAAATCAACGGAGGAACTGAAATATTAAAATCCGAAATAACCGAGGATAATAATATTTATTACGTAACCTGCCAAAGAGGCTATCAATTCACAGAAATATTCCATAGCGGTACGCTGGAACCCATCGCAAGTAACGGAATGTATCGTGCCAATGTTTTTGTAAATCTTTCCAGCCCAGGTAAGCTAAAACTCAAACCAGTCCTTTCATTGGAGTTGTGTGAAGCGGAATCTAATACGTTTTGGTGGGATTTTACTAACAAACTGCTATATATGAATATCTCAACCGCAGACTTCAACTCAGTAACGGTTTTATCGAGTTATAATTACATTTCAATTTCCGACTGTAAGGACATTGTGTTACAAGATGTCGCAATCAAATACACATATACCACTGCATTCAAAGTTGAGAACTCTATTGATGTAGTTTTGAATAATTGCGAAGCGTCATATAGTGCCACGTCGATGGGCTTTCAGCTAAGCAACACAAATGCAAAATTAATCCACTGTTACGCAACGAATAACGGAGTAGACGGATTCAATTTCCACTACTACGGTTATTCGGAAATAAGGGATTGCAGCGCAATGTATAATTATGACGATGGGTGTTCCCATCACGAAGGATGTCACGGCACGATTATCGGTGGCGAGTTTACCGGAAACGGTAAGGCGGGTATAGCCCCCGCATACGGAGCTAATGTAGATATCTATAATATCTTGGCCGCTAATAACGACCATTACGGCATAGGTTATCTCTCTACTAATAATGGCCACCCAGCAATGCAAGGAATAGTTGGTAATTGCGCAATGGTAGGCAATCCTGTTGGTTTAGCGGTGCAGTCTTTATGCACCGTAACCGCTATTGGATGTAAATATTCTTCTAATGTTCAAGATAAAGAAGTATCAGGAACGTTAAACGATTATTAATTTATAATAATAGTTATTAGAGGGTAGCATAATCTACCCTCTAATAATATATAACGAATGAAGGAGATAATGATATGAAATATACTATATCGACACCTCCGCAACAGTGTTTTATGCGTCAAAGTTTATGGTATCAAAGCGCCGGCAAAGTAAAAATCAGAGGTGTTTTGTGGCATTCTACAGGCGCAAATAATCCATACATAAAGCGTTATGTGCAGCCTGACGACAATGCTTCTGATAGAATGTATTGGTTAAATACTCTTGGTATAAACTCTAACGGAAACGACTGGAATCACACAAAGAACCAAAAGGGTGTTCATGCTTTCATCGGCAGACTTATTAATAACGAGGTGTCTACCGTACAGGTAGGAGATTGGGACAAAAGAGCTTGGGGTTGCGGTTCTGGTAAATATGGCACATGCAATAACGGATGGATACAATTTGAAATATGCGAAGATGCTTTAACGGACGACGCATATTGTTCTCAAGTATATCAAGAGGCTGTTGAACTCACTGCATATCTATGCAAACTTTATAATCTTGATCCCCTAGGAACGGTTCAATATAATAATGTAACGGTTCCTGTAATTTTATGTCATCAAGATAGCTATAAACTTGGACTCGGTTCGAATCACAGCGACATATTACACTGGTTTCCGAAATTTGGTAAGACAATGCAAGATGTGCGTAATGATGTAGCTGCTTTGATTGCAGCCGACATAGAGGAGGAAGAAGAAATGACATTGGCGCAGTTTAAAGAACTTATGAAAGAATATCGCACAGAACTTCAGGATAATAATGCTGGAGAATGGTCGAAAGAAGCTCGTACTTGGGCTATCAATGTTGGACTTATTCAGGGAGTTGGTAGCGACGATAGTGGAGAACTCCAATATGCATGGGAAGATAATTTATCTAGGGAGCAAATGTGCGTTTTACTTTATAGATTTGCTAAGATGATAGGTCGTGCGTGATGAAAATTTTTAGTCGCACAAATAAAAAAAATTGTAATCAAAAAGTCAAACTCGACTTTTCTAAGAAACTAATTAACGATAACCGCTACATACTCTGGCTTGTTAATATTGGCGGTATACTCCTTGCGTTCTATTGTGTTTATAAGGATTATATCGGGGGCTTAGGGTGGATTGCCGGGATGGTAAGTTGCGCATGGGCTGCGCACGGCACGATCTGTTCGTGGTATTTTAATATGGCTAAATCAGATCATCGAAGTTCGGATGGCACGGGTATTACATTCGCTGCCGCCGAAGCAAATGGGTTTAATAATAATGACGATAACGATAAGTGGGAAAGCCCCGTTATCTGACTGGAGGATATTATGGAATTTTTAATTGAACATTGGTATACTATTTTCGTGATTGTGGTTGTAATAGGCGGCGGCATATTTTACGGAATAAAGTTTGCCAAACTAACAGAAGACGAGAAACGTACTCGCATCAGGGGTTGGTTGTTTCAGGCTGTAGTAATGGCAGAAAAAGAATTTGGATCCGGCACAGGCAAATTAAAACTTTCGAATGTTTATGCTGAATTTTGTAAGCAGCTACCGTGGCTTGCTAAGGTTATTACCTTTGAAGCATTTAGTAGGTATGTTGATGATGTGCTCGCGGAATTAAAAGAAGTTCTTGAAAAGAATACAGCTATTGCCTCTATGATTCAAACAAAAGGTGAAAAATAAATTTTTAAGGAGGTATAGTTATGACTGACCAGGATAAAGTTACGCTGATTGAAACAGAGCAAAGAAGCAAAAGTAACATGCATAGAATCGAAAAACTAGAAGAAAATGTACGTGATATACAGAACGACCAAAAGGCAATTTACAAAATCGCCACATCAGTTGAGCTTATTGCCCAGCGCGTAAGCACTATTGAAGATAAAGTTGAAGACACCAATAGACAAGTAAGCCAGCTTTCAGAAAAAGTGAGTGATGCCGAAAGCCGTCCGTATAAACAGGTGGCTACAAACTGGAATTCTATTAAGGTTGCAATTATTACAGCCATTGGCACACTATTAGCAACCGGAATCATAGGTGCAATTATTACCTTTGGAACCAAGTAATTACGATTCACACATTAAGGAGATATACATGAAAAAGACTATTCTTATCGCCATCGCATCGTTTCTGGCGGTTGTGTTCTGCCTTTCGGCATCCGTTTTTGCAGGTGCTGCTTCGGGACATCCCGCAGTAATTTCAAACGGAAACGTTTCGCTTGGCGGAGCTTACTACATTGAAGGCACCGTTGCTTCGGCAAACGGCGACATCGCTTTCGGCGCAGGCTCTTTTGATTCGTGCATTCTCGACGGCGAC
>JAEEHZ010000089.1 GCA_016281115.1 Clostridiaceae bacterium
GAGCCAATGTATATCTTCTTTGATGGCGTCCACATACTCCACGTCCTCTTTTGTGGGGTTTGTGTCGTCCATTCTGAGATTGCATATTCCGCCGAATTTTTCGGCTATGCCGAAGTCTATGCAGATAGCCTTCGCGTGACCTATATGAAGATAGCCGTTCGGCTCGGGCGGAAAACGCGTATGCACCTGCATACCTGCAACTCTGCCGCCTTCTGCGATATCTTCTTTAACAAAATCCTCTATAAAATTACCGAAAATTTCTTCAGACATTTCAATTACTTCCTTTATATTATTTAAGCGTTCAGCATTTCCAAGCCTTTTTCAAGGCGTTTTATTGATTCTTCTTTTCCGAGTATATCAAGTATTTCAACAGCGCCGCCCGGCGTTACCGTTTTTCCCGAAACGGCTATACGCGCAGGCCACATGACCGTACCGTTTTTAAGTTCGTATTTTTCGGCGAGTGCCATAAAACAGTCGTGAATAGAGTCAAAATCCCATTTTTCAAGCTCTTTAAGCGCGTTTGTTACATTTCGTAAAATCTCGGGTGAGTTTTCGAGCGTTGTTTTGCTCTTTTTGTTTATGAACAATTCTTTGTCATATTGGGGCAGCTTTGCGAAAAAGTCTACCATTGCAGGTATCTCCGTAAGCTTTGAAACACGCTTTTGAAGTATAGAAGCAAGCTTTACCGCGTCCAGATGTCCGCAGCCTGCTTCTGCAAAATAAGGCTTGCACATTTCGGCGAATTCCTCAAGCGGGAGCATCTTTATATATTCGCTGTTGAACCACGCAAGCTTATCGTAGTCAAATATTGCAGGCGATTTGCTTATTCCCTCAATAAAGAATGCTTTTTCGAGCTCTTCTATAGTAAATATTTCCTGATTGTCCTTGGGGCACCATCCGAGCAAGGCAATATAGTTTATTATTGCCGCGGGGAGATAACCTTCTTTTACAAGATCCTCAAAGCCTGTTGAGCCGTGGCGCTTAGAAAGCTTGGAAACGTTGCCGTCTTCGTCTTTACCCATAATAAGGGGCAGATGGATATATGTCGGTATCTCCCAGCCAAATGCTTCGTAAAGAAGGTTATATTTAGGTGTTGAAGATAAATATTCGCAGCCTCTTACAACGTGGGTTATGCCCATTGTGTGGTCGTCTATAACGTTTGCGAAGTTATATGTGGGGTAACCGTCAGCCTTTATAAGTATCTGGTCCTGAAGTTCTTTATTGTCTACTGTTATAGCGCCGAATACAGAATCAACAAATGTTGTTTCGCCTTCCGTCGGCATTTTTTGTCTTATAACATAAGGAACTCCCTCTGCCAAAAGGCGGTCAACTTCTTCTTTGGGCAAATCTCGGCATTTTCTGTCGTAACCTCCTGCGGCGTATTCAGGCTGTTCTCTCAGCGCCTCGAGGCGCTCTTTTGTACAAAAACAACGGTAAGCCTTGCCGTCTTTGATAAGCTGTTCCGCGTAAGGTAAATACATATCTTTTCTCTCGCTTTGTACATAAGGACCGTAGTCGCCGCCGATATCGGGACCCTCGTCGTGTTTGAGCCCTGCTTTTTTAAGTGTATCGTAAATGATATCAACAGCGCCGTCCACATAGCGTTCGCGGTCTGTATCTTCTATTCTCAAAACAAATTTTCCGCCCTGCGATTTTGCGGTGAGATACTCATAAAGAGCCGTTCTCAGATTTCCTACGTGCATAAAGCCTGTTGGGCTCGGTGCATATCTTGTTCTTACTGTTTTTTTATCCATATCCTGCTGTGTGCCGATAAACCGGCGCCGCCTCCCTTATTTTAGAATGATACTGTTCTATTATACCAAAAACATTGAAATTTTCAATACGTTTGAACAATCTTTGAAAAAATTTAACAGCTTTATTAAAACATCTTGACAAGCTCTATACAAAAGTAATATAATACTATTAGCTTCAAATAATGAAGCGGTGTGGGCTTTGCTCACATATGTCTTATTAATTCGACTCTTAAAGGGCCGTTATATTATAAATTTATTTTTTTATTTGTCATTTTCTTTTATACAGATATGGCACATCATCTTGTATCGCACGTATATTCGGCGTGTGTTTGACATAATGTTTTTAAAAATTTAATATTTGTATAACGGCACCTTCGGGTTTGATTAATTTATTACGAAGGAAAAAGAAATAAATTACAAGGAGGTGTCATTCAAAGTTATGGATTTATGGATGTCTATTACTTTAATTGCATTGGCGGCAATCGTAAGCGGCGTTGCGTGCTTTATAGGCGGTATCAATCACCGTAAAAGACGCGCCGAGGCTGAAATAGGCTCTGCAGAGCAAGAGGCAAAGCGTTTGGTCAGCGACGCGGTAAAGGCTGCCGAAGCAAAAAAGAAAGAAACTGTTCTTGAGGGTAAAGATGAGGTTCATAAGCTTCGCACGGAAGCGGAACGCGAAATATCCGAGAGACGTAAAGACGTACAGCGCCAGGAGAGAAGGCTTCAGCAAAAGGAAGAAACACTCGATAAAAAGATGGATAATCTCGAAAAGAAAGATGAGATTCTTACCAAAAAGATAAAAGAAGCCGAGGCAAAGCTTGAAGAAGCCGAAAAGGTAAAAAAGAGCCAGTTTGAGGTCTTGGAGAGGATTTCTGGACTCACCGGAGAGCAGGCAAAGGCCTTTTTGCTTGAAAAACTGGACGCTGAGCTTTCACACGAAAAAGCTGTGAAGATAATGGATTACGAAACACAGTTAAAAGACGAACAGGAAAGAAGAGCATCTAACATTATTTCGCTTGCGATCCAAAAATGCGCTGCCGAGCAGGTTACAGAGATGGCTGTTTCGGTTGTGCCGCTGCCAAATGACGAAATGAAGGGCAGAATTATCGGCCGTGAGGGAAGAAATATAAGATCGCTTGAAACATTAACAGGCGTTGACTTTATTATCGACGACACGCCTGAGGCTATAACCTTATCGTGCTTTGAGCCGGTAAGAAGAGAAATAGCCAGAATAGCTTTGGAAAAACTTATTTCTGACGGCAGAATCCACCCCGCCAGAATTGAAGAAATGATCGACAAGGCAAGAAGAGAAGTGGAGGCAACTATCAAAGAAGAGGGAGAGCGTGCCGTAATTTCGCTTGGTATTACAGGTATACACCCCGAGCTTGTAAAGCTTTTGGGAAGACTCAGATACAGAACAAGCTACGGTCAAAATGTTCTTAACCACTCTTTAGAGGTTGCGTATCTTGCCGGAACAATGGCAGAAGAATTGGGTCTTGACCCCAAAGTTGCCAAACGCGCGGGATTACTTCACGATATAGGAAAGGCGCTCGACCACGAAATGGAGGGCTCGCATATAGAGCTTGGCGTGGACGTTGCTAAAAAGTATAAAGAGAGTGAAGCCGTTATTCACGCTATCCACGCTCACCACGGAGATGTAGAGGCAAAAACGGTTGTTGCTTGTCTTGTGCAGGCTGCCGACGCAATATCTGCCGCAAGACCCGGTGCAAGACGTGAAAACCTTGAAAATTACATAAAGCGTTTGCAGAAGCTTGAAGAGGTTGCCTCGTCATTTAAGGGCGTTGAACGCTCATTCGCGATACAGGCAGGCAGAGAGATAAGAATTATGGTCAAGCCTGAGATCGTTAACGACGATACAATGATCCCGCTTGCACGTGATATTTGCAAAAAGATAGAGACCGACCTTGAATATCCCGGTCAGGTAAAGGTCACGATAATAAGAGAGAGCAGAGCGGTGAACTACGCAAAATAACACGGTTGCTCTAAATATTTATTAGTTTCAGTTAAAACCAAAAGCACTTTTGACAAAATGTTGTTGTCAAGAGTGCTTTTTGAAATGAAAAAAGTTAAAAAATAAAACTGTACCTCAAAACACTTGAATACTTGTTAAAAAAGGTATAAAATACCGTTGTATGTTTTCTAATCAAAAGGAAGTAGCATAATGAAAGAAATAATAAAAAATCAAGCTTCAGCAGCGATAAAAGAATTGCTGGCTGCCGCAAGGCTCAAAAAGGGCGATGTATTCGTTGTGGGATGCTCCTCAAGCGAGATAGCAGGCGAAAAGCTTGGCACAATGTCAAACATTGATATTGCAAAGGCAGTGTTTGACGGTATATATCCTATTTTAAAAGAGAACGGGATATATTTGGCGGCACAGTGTTGCGAGCATCTCAACCGCGCGCTTATAATAGAAGAAGACCTTGCCATAAGGCTTTCTCTTGAACAGGTCAATGTTGTTCCGCAAATAAAAGCGGGCGGCAGCTTTGCAACTGTGGCTTATAACAACTTTGAATCGCCGTGCGCGGTAGAGCATATATCCGCGGCGGCAGGTATGGACATAGGCGGAGTGCTTATAGGCATGCATCTGCGCCAAACAGCTGTGCCTGTTAGGTTATCGGTAAAACAAATAGGAAAAGCGCCGCTTATCTGCGCCAGAACACGCCCAAAATTTGTCGGCGGCGCCAGAGCGGTATATGACGAAAATTTGATGTGATCAGAGGTAAGGAGTTTTTTTATGTATAAGACAAGATTTATTGACTTGATTGAAAGCAATGTTACACGCCCGGGCGCGAAAGAGCTTCTCGAATGGCTTGAAAAAACAGATTTTTACACCGCCCCCGCAAGCACAAAGTATCACTGCGCCTGCGAAAACGGCTTGGTTATGCACAGCCTGAGCGTTTTTGACGTTATGATGGAAAAACACTTTGACAAAGAGAACGACAGTCTTGAAAGCTTTACGATCTGCGCATTGCTTCACGACCTTTGCAAGGCTCAGTTTTATAAAATAAGCACCCGCAATGTAAAAAACGAAGAAACAGGAAAATGGGAAAAAGTACCGTATTATTCAATTGAAGATGTTTTTCCCTACGGGCACGGAGAAAAATCCGTATTCCTGATAGAGCGTTTTATGCGCCTTAAACCAAACGAGGCAATGGCTATACGTTGGCATATGGGAGGCTTTGACGACCCTAACGGATACAGCGTAAGCAACGCTTACGAAAAATATACTCTGGCGGTAAAGCTTCATCTTGCAGATCTGGAATCTACATATATAAGAGAAAAAGGCACGTCTGCCGTGCACAACAAATAATAAAACAAACTGAGAGGCAACATAATGTACGATAAATATTCACTTAAGGCAGAGGAGTTTATAGACCACGAGGAAATTTTAAAGACCCTTGAATACGCCGAGAAAAACAAGAATAATAAAGAACTTATAAACCAAATACTTGAAAAAGCACGACCTGTGCATAACGGAAAAAGCGTGAGTTGCGCAGGGCTTGACCACCGTGAGGCGTCGGTTTTGCTTGCCTGCGAGGACAAAGAGCTTATCGAAAAAATGTATGCGCTTGCGCAGGAAATAAAACAAGCGTTTTACGGAAACAGAATAGTAATGTTTGCGCCGCTGTATCTCTCTAATTACTGTGTGAATAGCTGCGTTTATTGCCCGTATCATATAAAAAACAAGCACATAGCCCGCAAAAAGCTTACACAGGAAGAAATCAAAAAAGAGGTTATCGCTTTGCAGGATATGGGGCATAAGCGTTTGGCTATAGAATCGGGCGAAGATCCTGTTAACAATCCCATAGAGTACATACTTGAAAGCATAAAAACCATATATTCAATAAAGCATAAAAACGGCGCAATAAGACGTGTAAATGTAAATATAGCCGCCACAACGGAAGAAAACTACAAAAAGCTGAAAGACGCGGGAATAGGAACATATATTCTTTTCCAGGAGACATATCACAAAGAAAGCTACGAAAAGCTTCACCCCGCAGGACCAAAGCACAATTACGCATATCACACAGAGGCAATGGACAGAGCGATGAACGCAGGGATAGACGATGTAGGCCTGGGTGTTTTGTTCGGCTTGGAGCTTTATAAATACGAGTTTGCGGGGCTTTTGATGCACGCTGAGCATTTAGAGGCTGTTCACGGAGTGGGTCCCCACACGATAAGCGTGCCGAGAGTAAAACGCGCCGACGACATAGACCCCGATGTTTTCGACAACGGAATAGACGACGATACATTTTCAAAGATAACTGCGTGCATCAGGATCGCCGTGCCGTATACGGGGATGATCATCTCCACAAGAGAGAATGAATCTTGCAGAAATAAGCTGCTAAAGCTCGGGGTTTCTCAAATATCGGGCGGTAGCAGAACATCTGTCGGCGGATATTCCGAAAAGGATCGACCTCACGAA